>JBGQGI010000206.1:0-3820 GCA_041497375.1 Candidatus Dormibacteraceae bacterium
CGTCGAGGTGAAGGTCGCGGTGGATGAGCGGGATGAGCGGCGGTACCGCGAGCAAGGTCAGGCGCAGGTCGATCCCGCCCAGCCAGAGCAGGAGGAGGCGGACCAGATCCTTGCGGGTGAGCTTCACCTTGGCCTCATGCGTTCCGCATACTGAAGCCTGTGGCCGGCCTGCTGATCGTTGCTGCTACGGGACCCGAGGACCCGACACGCGCCAGCATTCCCTTCCACATCGCCTGCAACGGAGCCACGCCGGCTGGCACCGAGTGCGGGATTGCCCTGGCTGGCAATGCTGCCGAGCTCCTGAAGCCCGACGTCATCGCCAACGTTTTCGGACTCGGGATTCCGCCGCTTCGTGAGCTCCTGGACAAGTGCGTCGTCCAGGGCATCAAGTTCTATATTTGAAAAGGCTGTGCTGAGGCCCGTGGGGTCTTGCCAGAGATGCTCACAGAGAATGCATCGTTCATCACGCCGCCCGACCTGGTGCGGCTGACCATGGCGGCAGACCGAGTCCTCAGCTTCTAATCGCGGGTCGCGCCGATCGCCGCTAGCGCGCTGGGGTTCTCGAGCGACGACAGGTCGCCGGGATCCTTGCCCGTGTAGACCGAGCGCACCACGCGCCGCAGGATCTTGGCGTTGCGGGTCCTGGGCAGGTCGGTCACGAAATGGACTGCCTTGGGCCGCAGAGGTTTGCCTAACGCGGTCGCGACGAGGTCGGAGAGCTCGTGCGATAGCTCATCGCTCGCGGCGGTGCCCTTTCGCAGGATGACGAAGCACACGAGCGCCTCGCCCTTGAGCTCATCGGGCACACCGATGGCAGCCGCTTCCGCCACCGACGTGTGCGCGACCAGGACGGACTCCACCTCGGCCGGGCCCAACCGCTTGCCCGCGACCTTGATGGTGTCATCGGAGCGGCCGAGCACGTACCAGAGGTCATCCTGCGGGTCGGCGTAAGCCCAGTCGCCGTGGACCCACACTCCATCGAAGCGGCTCCAGTAGGTGTCGAGGTAGCGCTGCTTGTCGCCCCAGAAGCCGCGGGTCATCCCGGGCCACGGGTTTCGGATCACGAGCTCACCGACCTCGCCACGCACGGAGTTGCCGTCGGCGTCGACCACGTCGGCCGCCATGCCCGGCAGAGGTCCGGCGAACGAGCACGGCCGGAGGTGGGTGATGACGTTGCCGCACAGGATGCCGCCCGAGATCTCGGTTCCGCCCGTGTAGTTGATGATCGGGATGCGCCCGCCGCCGATATTCTCGAAGAACCACTTGAACGGCTCGGGGTTCCATGGCTCGCCGGTGCCGCCGAGGATTCGCAGGCTCGACAGGTCGTGGCGCGCCGGCAGCTCATCGCCGTGGGTCATCAGGCCGCGCACGAGAGTGGGGGAGACGCCGAGCACCGTCACTTTGTGGTCGGCGACCATGCGCCACATACGGTCGGCTGCGGGGTAGTCGGGAGTGCCCTCGTACAGGACCATCGTCGCGCCCAGCGCAAGCGATCCGAAAATGAGCCAGGGGCCCATCATCCAGCCGATGTCCGTGTACCAGAACACCGTGTCGTCGGCGCCGATGTCGAAACCGTGCGCCATGTCCTGCGCGGTCTTGACAGGAAAGCCGCCGTGCACGTGCACCGTGCCTTTCGGCTTGCCGGTGGTGCCCGAGGTGTAGATGATCATGAGCGGGTCCTCGGGGTCGAGCTCATGCGTGGGAGCGTGTCTGGGCTCGTCCTCGAGCAGCACCTCCCACACCTGGTCCCGCCCGTGGGTCCATGGGATCTCGCGCACCACCCTTCGGTGCACGATGACCTTGGTCACTGTCGGGCAGGTGACGAGCGCCTTGTCGGCCGTCTCTTTCATCGGCACGACCTGCCCGCGGCGGTAGAAGCCGTCGGCGCAGATGAGCACCTTCGCCTCCGCGTCCTGCAGTCTCGTCGCGATGGCCTCGGCGCCGTAGCCCGAGAAGATCGGAATGATGACCGCTCCGATCTTGGCGGTGGCGAGGACGGAGATCGCAACCTCGGGACACATCGGCATGTAGATGCCAATGCGATCTCCGAACCGCACGCCAAGGCGACGGAGGGCGCTCGCGAGCCGGCAGACCTCCTCGTTGAGCTCGCCATACGTGAGCTTGCGGACGTCGCCGGGCTCGCCCTCCCAGATGAGCGCGAGCTTGTCGTGGAACTCACTGTCGCGATGGCGGTCGAGGCAGCTCTGCACGATGTTCATGCGCGCGCCGATCCACCACCTGGCCCAGGGTTTGCCATCAGACAGGTCGACGACCTTGTCGTAGTGGCGGTAGAAGGCGATGTCGATGTCTTTGATCGCGGCGTCCCAGAACCACTCGATATCGTCATCGGCGCGCTTCAGGAGCTCGCGGAAGGTCTCAATGCCGTGCTGATCCATGAAACGCTTGAGCCGGCTCCGGGCGATCACCTCGTCGCTCGGCTCCCAGATCACGTCCCCGATCACGACAGGCTGCATGGCCTTTGAAGTCTAGACGGACCCCTAAACTCGGCCGGTGGACCAGCTGCCGCCCGATTTCGCGGAGTCGCTTGCGAGGGTGCTGGAACCCGGCCAAGAGAAGCTGGTGGCCGAGATCATCGAAGCCGCAACCCAGCTCGATGACGAGGGTCTGCGAATGTTCCTCGAGAAATTTGCGGCGCGAGTCCGCAAGTCGCCGGCGCCGGTCACACCAGAGGAGTTGCTCCGCCTTCTTGGCCTCTCGCGGCGGGGCGACCAGTCAACCGCCACCTGATCCGCTCCGCCTCCTGGTACAGCTCCCAGTAGTTCAACCAGGCCGTTTGAGCGACTGCCAATGCGATCACGGGCTTGTAGTGGGTGCGAGCGCCCCGCACAGCGTGTTGCTGCGCGTAACACCATCGATCCCAGGCTCGCTCGACGGTGGAGTCAATCAACTCTAGCCATTCGTCCTCTGCCGCGTTGTTGGGTGGTGGCAGCGTGAGTAACTTCCACCGCCTTTCATCGCGGACCATCGTCACGACAGGCTGACCGCCTGGCCGGCCAACGTGGCGATTGGGGCGAGGGCTCTTGGGGTTGGCCGCCATGAGGCGCTGTTGCACGGCGAAAACGAGGTCGTGCGCAGCCCGTAGGGTGGCTGGTGGCATCGGCGGATCGTGCCTGCCCAACCTGATTTGAAGATTGCGAATTGCTTCTCGCAGTGGCTGCGGCGCTTGAGTACGGTCATCGAGATGCAGCGCCTCGACCTCGTCCAGCAACAGGTCAGACTCTGCGAGTAGCGACTTTCTGTGTGCCTCGCCGGCCGTCACTGGAGGGGGTCGCGGGGCGGCCACGATCATGGCGTGCACCATAACTCTTACCCGGCGTTTGTCAAGTATAGGTTTACATCATTTTTCTGGGCGTTCCTGCTTGATGCATTAACAGGCAGGCTTGGCGCAGTGTCGGATCCGGCCTAATGTCGCCTCCGAGATGATCCAAAGAAGACGATGGTTGGTGGCATTTGCAGCCTTGGGAATCGGAGGCGCGGTCAGCGCCGTGCTGCTCATCCTGGCCAACCCGGCACGAGAAGTAGTCGATGTTTATGTCGCGAGTCGAGACTTGCCGGCGGGTGCGTCGCTGGGTGCCGATGCAGTCGCAATTGAACGAATCCCAGTTGCTTCACGCCACTCACTTCTCTTCGGTCGTGGCGATGAATCTCGGCTGGCAGGCTTGCGCGCGTCCCACGATCTCGTGTCAGGCCAGCTGATCCAACGAAGCGACGTAATGGACGCGAGCTCGGCCGCAGACCGCCGTCTCGTGTTCGTGCCGGTGAAGGACGTTCCGGCGGCGGCCCTGGGCGCAAAAGTCGA
>JBGQGI010000207.1:0-3797 GCA_041497375.1 Candidatus Dormibacteraceae bacterium
AGCCATCTCGACGCCATTGGCGAATCGCTTCCAGCCCTCATCGTCGAAGCCGAGGCTGTGGTCGCGTACCGCTTGAAACGGGCGGCTGCGACGCAGGTCGCTGCCGAGGTCGGCGAGCGTGGGCTTGGGTTTGAGGGCGCCATCGCGAGGAGGCACGGCATCGAACACGTCCAGCAGCTCATCGAGACCGTGCATGGCGCCCGGCATCGCGGCCGGATCGCTGAACGGCAGCTCGAAAAAGCCGCCGCACAGTGTCAGCCCACGTGAATCGAGCGCACCGGCCAGCGTGTGTCGATCGCCGAAGTAGCCGACCGGGCCCAGGTCGATGCCCGCGTATCCGGCTCCGGCGACCTCATCGAGCACCATCGATGCGTCCGGCACGTTTGGGTCGATGCCGACGGTGAGCTCGAAGGCGCCATAGCTGACGGGAGCGTTGGCGACGACGATGCCCTTCACCGGCTGCTATTGCGCCGCCGTCAGCACAGGCTCGGAAGGCCGTTCGCGCGGGACGCGCGTCCTGTGAACGCTGACGATGGCCTCGCAAAGGGCTATGTCGTGGAGGGTGTCCCGTCCCGAGGTGACCGGTTCGCTGCCGTTGGCGATGCAGTCGTGGAAATGAATCAGCTCCTCCTTAAAGCTTTCGTTGAAGGAGGTGATCTCCTCAGTCCGCGATGAACGCGGTGATTTGGCCTCGCCAGTCTCCGAGATCAGGATGGTGGGCATGCTTCGAAGAAACGGGGAGGGGAAAGAGAGTGTGAGCCGGCGGTCCGGTGAGTACAGGGCGAGCTCCATCTCGTAGCGCGCGATGCCCGGGAGGTCGACCCACGCGAGGATGCACTGCGTGTTGCCGTACTTGAAGATTGCGGTCAGGCCGGTCTCGCGGATGTCCGAAAACTCGAGGCGATCGGGCTCGCCCATGACTCCTCGCATCGCGTTCAGCTCGTGCACGAGGCTGTCGAGCAGCACCAGGTGATAAGCCCATCGCGACAGAGGATCGGCCTTGCCGATCGCTGCCGTGATCCGCGCCTGGTTGTCGTCGGTCAGCCTCGCGGCGAGATCTTTGGGCAATGGACCACCGCGTCGCAGGTTGTAATGGCTGACGTAAGGCTCGAGCGGCGACTCGAGGGTGGTGATTCGGAACAGCCGAACATCGCGTAGCCGCGCGGATTCTTCGACCAATCTCAAGTAAGCGGGGTCGTAACGCTTGTTGTACGCAACCATCAGCGTCACGCCGGCTTTCTCGGCCGCGTCGATCATCTCCTGGCCCTCGGCAACGGAGAAGCACATCGGCTTTTCGACCAGCACGTGCATGCCGGCTTTCGCTGCCGCGATCGCGGCCGGGGCATGGCTGCCTGAGGTCAAGACCATGACGGCGTCCAGGGGCTGCGCGATCAGCTCCTGCCAGCTGTCGAACTGTTGCGGGACGGCATACTCGCGGGCGACAGCGTCACGAGCCTCAGCGGAGAGATCGCAGATGGCTGAGATCTCGAAACGGTCGGAAAGCTCGCGGAGGTAATGGAGGTGCATGACCTGGGCAATCAGGCCGCCTCCGATGACTCCAACTTTGAGCCGCTTACCCATTCAAACCACCCCGAACCGCGCTGGAACGTTCCACCGGACGGTATACGAAACCCGCGGCTCCTGTCAACGGCCCCGCGCGGCCGGCCCGTCGCCAACCCGGAACACGACCAAAAATGCCCGAATGGCACGGTCAATGCCACCCGCCCCAGCCAAAAGTGCCCGAATGTACCCGTCAGCACCCCGCATCCCGGTCGAGCCTGGCGGTGACCTATGGTATGCGACCATCACCGACTCTCTGATCCGCAGCCGCAGTGGGGGCCTGGTCGCCGCGTTGACCTTCTCGACGCTCGCGGCAGGCTTGATCCAGATCTGCCTTCCGCTCGAGCTTCGCCAGCTGCGCGCCACCCCGAATCAGATCGGGCTGACTCTCGCGATGTTCGGATTCGGGATGTTCGCCTTCGAATGGCTGTGGGGAATCCTGGCGGATCGGTACGGGTACCGCGGCCCGCTCGTCGCGTCGCAGCTGCTGTACGCAGCGTCCATCGTTCTCCTGGCGCGGGCCGATTCGGTCGTGCCTATCGCGATCAGCTATTTGCTGGCATCGGGCATGTTCGTGGCGGCCGGCCCCGTGGCCCGTTCCTATCTCGGCACTTCTCTTCACGCGCGGCTGCGCGCCACCGGCCTTGCGCTTGTCTCGGCGCAGTGGGTGATCGCCGAGGCAATCGGGGCGGGCGCGGGCGGCCAGCTGATCGACCACTTCCCGATTCGCAGCATCATGTATGCAAGCGCCGTGCTGCCGGCGGTCACCGCGCTGCTTGCCCTGTGGGTGTTCAAGGGTCATTCCGACACCAAGCACCGTGCTGGCTCGGCACGGGACGACGAGGCTCGCAGGCAGGAGTCGCGCGCGGGCGGCGGAGTCATGCGGGTGCTGTTGGTGACCGCCTCGATGACCCTGCTCGTCCAGGTCGGGGCCGGCGGCGAGCTGGCGCTGCTGCCGCTGCTGGTGACCACTCACCTTCAACTCTCGGCGGCCAGCGCAGGGACCGCGATGCTGGTGGTCGGGGTGCTTGGAGGGATCCTGATGGTCCCGGGCGGCTACGCCGCGGACCGCTGGGGCCGCAAGCAGGCGATGATCGCGGGCGGCGCGATCTCGGTCGTCGGCTTCGTCGTCTACGCCAATGCCGGCACCTTTGCCGTGGTCATCGCCGGTGCCGCTATACGAGCGCTCGGCGGAGCCCTTATCTGGCCGGCGGCAATTGCGTGGATCTCAGATTCGATACCACTGCGGCGTCACGCGTTCTTCATGGGCATCTTCGGAGAATTTGAAAATGTGGGCGTCACAATAGGGCCGATGCTGGGAGGTCTGGCCTGGTCGATTGCGGGGATCCAGAGCGCCTTCTACGTTTACGCCTGCGCGGCCCTGGTCGCCGCCTTCATCGCGGCGGTCATGGTCGACCGGCGAGCGCCGGGCAGGGTGGCCTTGTGACGAAGACAGTGCGACTCACGATGGCCCAGGCGCTGGTGCGTTTCCTCTCGGCGCAGCGGGTCGAACGCGACGGCCGCGAGCAACGATTCTTCGAAGGCTGCTTTGGAATCTTCGGCCACGGCAACGTGACCGGCATCGGCCAGGCGCTGGCCGAGCAGCCAGGGCTCCTGACCTATTACCAGGCCCGCAATGAGCAGGGCATGGTTCACACGGCGGCTGCCTTTGCCAGGATGCGAAACCGGCTCGCGGCGCTCGCGTGCACGACCTCGATCGGCCCGGGCGCCACCAACATGCTGACCGGCGCCGCCGCCGCCACCATCAACCGGGTCCCCGTGCTCCTGCTCCCGGGCGATGTTTTTGCATCGCGGCGTCCCGACCCCGTCCTGCAGCAGCTGGAGTCCCCCGGGCGTGGGGAGCTGAGCGTCAACGACTGCTTCCAGCCCGTGTGCAAGTACTGGGATCGGATCCAGCGGCCGGAGCAGCTCGTGCCAGCGGCTCTCGCGGCGATGCGTGTGCTGACGAGCCAGGCTGACACGGGCGCGGTGATGCTGGCTCTGCCGCAGGACGTGCAGGCCGAGGCGTTCGACTATCCGGCAGAGTTCCTCGAGGACCGGGTCTGGCACATCGGCCGTCCAGTGCCAGACAGCGCCGCGCTCGATCGCGCCGTCGCTATCATCCGCGCGTCGAAACGACCGTTGATCATCGCCGGAGGCGGTGTCATCTACGCGGAGGCGACGGATGTGTTGCGCCGGCTGGCGCACGTCACCGGAATCCCGGTGGGCGAAACCCA
>JBGQGI010000208.1:0-3790 GCA_041497375.1 Candidatus Dormibacteraceae bacterium
CCTAGTTCTCTACGCCTGGGTCTCGGGCGCCAGGCCTGGACCCGGCAGCGCACCGACGGCCGGTGCCAAAGCGCCAGGTGTGCAGATCCGATCGGCAACCGAGCTGCTAGCCGGTGCGGTGGGCTTGTTGATCGCAACGGCGCTGGTCGCCGGTGTGGCGTTGAGCGCAGGCGCGCTGTGGGCGCTGATGGGTTTGGTTCTGCTGGCGCCGATGATCCTCGGCTCCGCATACCTCTGCGTGCGCTTTTTCCGCGCGCCAACCCGTGACTGGAAGATCGACCTGCGACGGCTCACACGCCTGCGCTGGTGACCAGCAGACAGCCGGCGAGCTGCCGCCTGCTGGCTACGCCCTCTTCTGCAGGGTCCTGAAGAGGAGAGCAACCCCCAGCGCGATCAAGGCTGCCGGCAAGATGACGTTCCAGGTAATGCCGCTGTTGGCGGCCAGGAACGCGATCCCGAGCACGACCAGGATCGCGCCGAAGATGAACGTAGGGCTATGCGTAATCGGTTGAGGGCCGGCCGGGGGTGCCGGCGTTGGAGCGGCAGCCTCGGTCGTGACTGCGATGCCGGCTGCGGGCGGCGCTGAGGCGGCGGTCTCTGCCGTTGCTGCGGTGGCGGGCGCCGCAGGAGCGGCGGGCGCCGCCGGACCCGATCCGAATTGGGTTCTCAGGTCACCCCAAGCGCGCTTGATGTCGGCTCCCATCGACTCGAACGCGTTTTGCCCCGGCGGCCGGTAGCCCGTTCGCTCGGGTATGAGCACCCACAGAACGACGTACAGCAGCAGGCCGACACCATTGATGAAGGTGAGCACGACGAACGCGAGGCGAACCCAGAGCACCTCGACGTGGAAGCCTTCCGCCAGGCCCGAGCAGACGCCGCCGAGGATTCGATCGGTGCCGCGGAAGAAGGTCTGGGTGCCAGGAGATTGCATGCGCTCCATTACTACCAGACCGTGAGGCTCAGTGTCCGCCAATCTCTGACGCCTTGGCCAGGACCTCGCCGACCAGGTACAGCGAACCGCAGACCAGCACGTTGCCGTCGCTCCCGGCGAGCTCCCTGGCCCGCTCGAGCGCCGCAGCGGCGGGTGTCACCGCCTGCGCGCCGGATCCGTAGATCTCCATCAGCCGATCGGCAGCAACGGCGTGACCGCCGGCGCTGCCCGGCTCTGTGAATATGACGGCGTCAGGATTCATCTTGCGCAGAGCGGCCAGCAGCTGAATCGGGTCGCGTTCGCTCAGCATCGCGAACACTGCGACCAGGCGCTCCGATCCGATCAGCCTGCGAAGCGCGGCTCCCGATTTATTCATGGCCGCGGGGTTGTGCCCGCCGTCGAGGATGACGCGGGGCCGTTTCGCGATGAGCTGGAGTCTGCCGGGCCAGACCGTCGATGCC
Organism: Candidatus Dormibacteraceae bacterium; assembly: GCA_041497375.1. Classification (GTDB taxonomy): domain Bacteria; phylum Chloroflexota; class Dormibacteria; order Dormibacterales; family Dormibacteraceae; genus Palsa-872. The sequence goes on from JBGQGI010000208.1 coordinate 1,393, forward strand.
AGGCCGCGCCGGACCGAATCGTCTGATGCATCGCCGAGCGCGACCGCGGCCGCCACAGCCAGCGCAGCGTTGGCAGGCTGGTAGTCGCCGACCAAAGGAAGGCTCAAGTTTCTGTACTCATGGCCGTCGACGGTCACGTCCAGGCTGTGTCCATCCCAGCCCTGCGGCGTAGACGTCAGATGGATCTCGCGACCCAAGCGCCAAAGCAGTGACCCGGCTTTCCTGGCGTGTTCCTGCACGATCTCGAGAGCGACGCCTTCACAACCGGTGATCGCGTGGTTGCCGGACTTGATGATCGCCGCTTTCTCGTGCGCGATCTGCTCGATCGTGTCGCCCAGGTACTTCTGATGATCGAGATCGACGTTCGTGATCATCGCAACGCCCAGGTCGAGGGCGTTCGTGGCGTCGAGGCGACCGCCCAGCCCGACCTCGCACACGAGTCGATCGATTCGCGGGGCGAGGTAGGCGATCGCCATCGCAGTCAGCATCTCGAACTCGGTGGCCTGGCCGATCTCCATTGCGATCGCATCGAGGGCCGGCTTCAGCTCTTCGAGGGTGCGCACAAAGTCCTGCTCGCTGATCGGCACGCCATTGACCTGGATCCGCTCGGTGTATGAGATGAGGTGAGGCTTGGGCATGAAGCCGACGCTGCGTCCGGCCGCCCGAAGGATGGCGTCAAGGCAAGCCGCCGTCGAGCCCTTGCCATTGGTGCCGGCGATCAGGGCGCCCCTCAAGCCCCGCTCCGGGTTGCCCAGGTGGTCGAGGATCGCCCGCGTTCTCTCAGTTCCCAGCTTCATGCCGAAACGGCCGAGCTTCGAGATGTAGGCGAGGGAGTCCTCGTACGTCACCCGCAGATTGTCAGGCTACCCGCGCCTACGAACCTCCGCCTCGAATGTGTTCTTGATGAGCATGGCGCGGGTCATGGGCCCGACGCCACCGGGGTTCGGAGTAAGCCACCCCGCCACCTCCGCGACTCCTGGTCCGAGGTCACCCACCTGCCTGCCATCGATCCAGTTCGTGCCGACGTCGATCACCGCGGCTCCGGGCTTGATCATCTCCTTGGTGATGAGGTTCGCCTTTCCCGCGGCCGCAACCAGGATGTCGGCTGACCTCGAATGGCCGGCCAGGTCATGGGTGCGCGTGTGGCAAACCGTCACCGTCGCGTGGCGGCGCAGAAGGAGAAGAGCGGTGGGCTTGCCCACCAGGTTGCTCCGCCCGACCACCACCGCGTTCGCGCCCTCGATGGGCACGCCTGCTCTTTCCAGCAACGCAATGATTCCTGCTGGGGTGCACGGCTCGATTCCGCCCGCAAAACCGAGCGCCACCATGCCGGCATTAAAAGGATGGGCACCGTCCACATCCTTCAGTGGATCGAGAGCGGTGATCACGCGCGTCATATCTATATGTCGCGGCGCCGGTTGCTGGACCAGGATGCCGCTCACCGTCTCGTCCCGGTTCAAGCTTTCGACGAGTGCCAGCAGCTCCTGCGTCGTGGTGGCGGCCGGTAGGCGGTGGTCTTCGGAGTCGATGCCGACCTTCTTTGCATTCGCCTGCTTCATGCGCACGTATTGAGCCGACGCAGGGTCGTCGCCAACGACGACAGTCGCCAGCTTGGGTCGCGAACTGCCTTTCGCGATACGAGCCGCAATATCGGCCGCGATGCGCTCATAGATCTCGAGCGCTGCGGCCCTGCCATCGAGAACTCGAGCCGTCACGCGGCTAATTGTCGCCGCTCCGCCGGTCCGCGCCCTCAAGTGAGCCCCAGCTCTTTCCTGCCGGCCTCAGCCACCAATCTCATGACCTGGCGGACATCCTGGCCGGTCTCTCGCGCGATACGCCGGCAGTCTTCGTACTCAGGGGAGACATCAATGGGCTCGCCGCCCATTTCCTTCACCTTGACTCGCGCTGTGCCCATGGACGTGTGCACCTCGAGGATCCGTCTCTGCGCCAGGACCCTCTGCACATTTGTCATGCGTACTCCCAGCGTGGTGCTGTGGCGAAGGAGGTGGTCGGTCAGGCGCGCGACCAGGTCGGGCGAAGACATGACCGTCAGCAGGTGGCCGGATCGACCTTTCTTCATCAGCGCAGGTGTGACTGTCACATCAAGCGCGCCCTCGGCCATCAAATCCTCGCAAAGCGCGGCGAGCACGTTCGGAGCCATGTCATCGATGTTGGTCTCGATGAGGGTGACGCCGGTCTCGCTCTGCGCCTCCTCTCCGATCCAGACGGCGAGCGCGTTGCCCGGCAGGTCGCGTGCCCCGATGCCGTAGCCGATCGATTTGAGCGTCATCGCCGGGCGCTCGAACCTGGCGGCGACCGCAAGGATGGCGGCTCCGGTCGGCGTCACCAGCTCCTGATTCCCGTTCGCGTCCACGAAGATCGCGCCGGTGCCCTCGAG
>JBGQGI010000209.1:0-3776 GCA_041497375.1 Candidatus Dormibacteraceae bacterium
CCCATCAGCTTGTCCCCCGAGAAGGTGACGATGTCGCAATGTTTCAGTGACTCGGCGATGGTCGGCTCGTCGGCGATCGGCTCAACGGCGCCACTCCCAAGGTCATCGATCAGGAGCAGGCCTCGCGCATGCGCAACCGCGCCCATCTCTGCAATCCCAGCGGATTCCGTGAATCCCGAGACGCGGAAATTCGACGTATGGACCCTCAACAGCGCCGCCGTTCGCGACGTCACCGCCTCCTCGTAGTCAGCGGCGCGCGTGCGGTTGGTGGTCCCCACCTCGACCATTCGCGCGCCTGACATGCGCATCACGTCGGGCATTCGGAACGAGCCGCCGATCTCCACGAGCTGGCCCCGAGACACGATGACCTCGCGGCCCTTGCACAGTGCGGTCAACGCGAGCAGCACGGCCGCCGCGTTGTTGTTGACCACGAGCGCGGCTTCGCAGTCGAAGAGGTTCGTGACCAAGCCGGCCACCAGCGCCGAGCGTTCGCCCCGGCGGCCGGTCTCGAGATCCAGCTCGAGGTTCGTATAGCCGGCAGCTGCCACAGCCACCGCGTCGACCGCAGCTCGAGAAAGAGGAGCGCGACCGAGGTTGGTGTGGAGAATCACCCCACTCGCGTTGATGACCCGACGCAGCGCCGGGACCATCGTCTTGCGAAGGGCGGCTTCCACTTGACTGAGACGCTCGGCGTCGGACACTGCCGCCCCGTTCCGCTCGGTCTCCACCTGGTCCCTCAGCGCCGCGACCACGCCTGCGCGTCCGAAATCGGCCACGAGGGCCGCATAACCAGGTTGGTTGATCAGGGTCCCGACGGCAGGCAAGGTCTTAGCCCCGCCAGCCCCGGGATTGCGTAGCCGCTGCATTGACCCAATGAGATTAGGCTCGCGGGGGTGTAGAACGGCGACATCACCAGCCCGAGCAGGTTGGCACCCTGGAAGAGCTGGAAGAGAAAGAAGATGACGAAGAGGCCCACCCAGATGTCGCGCCTGCGCGCATAAACGTTGTAGAAGAACCGCGGATTGCGGCTGCGAAACAGGGTTTCGACGATCTCCCAGCCGTCGAGGCCGGGTATCGGCAGCAGCTGGAACGCGAAGATCGAAAGATTGAGAAAGACGATCGCGTAGAGCGTGACTCCGATCAGCCCGGTCGACAGGCTGAATGTCGAGGGCAGGCCGGCGGCGCTCAGGAAACGCCAGAGCGCGCCCAAAGCGACCGCCACCAGCAGATTCGCTGCCGGACCGCCGAGCTCATGCACCAACCGCTGGCGCATCGAGCTGATCCGGTTCGGCTGGACGGGCGCGCGCCGGCCCCACCCGACAAGAGCGACAAACACAGCGATCACGCCGAGCGGATCCAGGAAACGGCGCGGGTCGAGCGTGAAGTAACCGAAGTACCTCACGGAGCGATCGCCTTGAAAGTACGCGGCGGCGGCATGACCCATCTCATGCACAGGGATGGCGACGAGAAGGGCGGGCACGAGCACCAGCGCCGCCAGCACAAAGGCGACGAATCCGTTCACTCTATGGGGATCTTGCCCACGCGCCTGGGTGAGCGCCGTCGAGCGGCCGGGCGCGATGAGGATCTCGATCGCGCGCCCGAGGTCGGCGGTGTCGTCACCCGGTTCTCGTAGATCAGCATCAGTGCGGTTATCAGCTCACGCTGGGCGTTCAGCAGATGGACCTGTGCGGCGGGCGGCACCATGTCAGACACCACGTGCGTGACGCGTGAGCCGAGCTCGTTGATGAGCTCGATCAGACGCTCGCCTTCCCGTGTCATCGTCGTTCCCCCTTGACCTTGCGGGCGCCGGCAGTCTCACCTGTCGCCCCTGTTTCAACCCGGCGTGCGAACCGTACGCGCAGCTCCCCGTCCTTGATGGTCGCCCCGGCTGTGTCGCGCTTGGCGAGCACTGTCGGCAGCGCGATCTCCCGCCTGTAGTTGCCCATCGTCACGTAGAGCTCTCCGTTGTGGCGGCTCAAGTCGACGTTGGAGCGATCGGCAAACGGGACCTTCAACGTGAGGACGTAGTCCGAGCCATCCTTGTCGATCCTCTGCGGGCTCGTTGTGGCAAAGAACTCGGCCGGGTCGCGGCTCCCATAGGTCGCTTTGGCCATGCGCAGCAGCATCGTCTCCCCAACGACCTCCTGATCGAAAAGGGGCACGTTCAGTATCGGAATACCGACGAAGGACTGTTCGACCTCCGCCTCGTACCGCTTGTGAATTAGCTGCCATTTCTTGAAAAGCTCGTCGTGCACCTCGGCGGGCAGCAACCGATTGACGACCACCGCGTCGGTCACATAGCCGAAGAGACTCAGGTAGCTGTAGGCGCGCTTGGCTTCCTTGACTACCATCTTTTCGAGATTGAGCACGATCCGTACTGTGGTGACGGCCGGATCGGTCAGCACCTTGCGCATGCCGCCCAGGTCAAGGAGCAGGTCCTTCAACGATGCGTAGACCTCATCCGATGGAAGAGGAATTCCCATCATCGGCTGCAGCATTGGGCGTGCCACACGCATCGCTCGCCGCTGCCACGGGTAGATCTTGTCGAGCCACCACTTGGCCGCATCCGGGAACGTCAGGAGCTGGAGAGTCTCACCCGTCGGGGCGCAGTCGACTATGAGCACATCGTGCTCATCGCGCTGCGCGTAGTGCTTGATCCACATCAGCGACGCGATCTCGTCCATTCCGGGCGGGTTGGCCACCTCCTCGGCGACCACCTCATCGAGGCCCTGCGTCGAAAAGACTTCGACGGCGTACTCGTGCAGCTTTGTCCAGTGACGCTGCATCTCGTGGAGCGAGGAGACCTCGTGCGCCCACAGGTTCTTCGAGATCGGCGTGAGATCCGTGCCCAGCTCGATGTCGAACGAGTCGCCCAACGAATGAGCGGGGTCCGTGCTCATCACCACCGTGCGGTAGCCGGCGCGGGCGCACTGGACGGCCGTGGCGGCGGCAACCGAGGTCTTGCCAACTCCGCCTTTGCCCGTAAACAGGATCACCCGCATCAGGTGAGTGTATCGATGATCGGAAAGGTGCCCGGAGCGGGAGGTGCGCTCGCTAGGCGGGCTTCTCGGCTACATGGTTCGAAACCAGCGTCTCGACGGCGCTGTCGCGCTCCGGTTATTTGATGACCTGGGGCACCGCGAAGGAGCCGACCGCGAGGAGGACGATCATCGCCGCGCCGACGATGAGCAGGCGGACAAGGTCTTTGGTGAAGTACGGGACGCGGTCGAGGGGAATCGCGGGGTCGCCCGATTCAATGATGCGCTGGCCGCCTCGCTGCTTGACCACCTGGTTGCGAGCGCCCAACGACATCTCCACGGCCCGCACCATTGCCTGGTCTCCGCCGACACGGGCCTGGGACACGCTGCGCTGCGTGAGCGGAACGCCGGGGGCGCCCGGGGTGCCGGCGGCTCTGACCGGTGGACGGAACTTGCCTCGCGCCTTCTTCTTGCTCTTGCGACTCATCAGGTGACGAGTTTAGGAGTTCCGGTAGCTTGAGACGGAGCGGCTTGGGAGTAGGTGCCCCCCTCCGGCCCTTCGGGCCACCTCCCCACGCCTACGGCGCAGGGAGGATGTTTTAGAACAGGCAGGCGGGACTGCAGCGTTTGGTGGGTCGTGGGGTGCGATTCTTATGGGGATCCGCCTGCCTGTCGTTGGGCCGTGGGACTCAATCGAGTGAGACGTTGGCTACGACATATTGTGTCCCGCGCGCAGTTATACCGCTGAATGTGGGGACTGTCAAGCCTTAACCGGCGTTATCACCAAATCAAGAGACC
>JBGQGI010000210.1:0-3762 GCA_041497375.1 Candidatus Dormibacteraceae bacterium
CGCCGGCTGTCCGACGGACAGATCACCGTGGCGGACGAGGCGACCGATCTCAAATCTGCGATCGATGCGCTCTACGCCCGCTACCCGGGCATCAAGGACAGGCTTTTGGACGACAAGGGCGAGCTGAGGCAGTTCGTGAACGTCTACCTGAACGACGAGGACGTGCGTTTGGGGCCCGGCCTCAAGGCCAAGGTCGGCGAAAAGGACGAGATCTCGATTGTGCCGGCAGTAGCCGGGGGGTCACTTCCCCTTTAGACTCGGCGCATGGGAAGGCGGCGGCTCAAGTTGATCTTCGGCCCTGCCATGGTCAAGGAGCCCGTCATCTACCAGCTGGGCAAGCAGTTCGAGATTGTCACCAACATCAGACGCGCTGACGTCACGCGAGACCAGGGCTGGGTCCTCCTCGAGATCACCGGCGAAGCGGACGAGCTCGATCGCGGAGTCGAGTACCTGGAGTCTCGCGGGGTCAAGGTCGAACCGGCCGAGGGCGACCTGGTTGAATAGATCAGCCCCTGGTGATCAGGAGGCGCGCGCCGGGGAGCGGTTTCGTGTTGGCGGGCAGAGCGTCGATGATCTCCATCAGGCGCGGTCCGACGTCCTTGGTCTGGATGCGGAACGGCGTGAAGGCGTCCTCCTTGTCCGGGTGGGCCCGGAAGTGAAGCTCCACTTTGCGGCCGCCGCGCGCGGGCGCCCGTGAGGTCAGGCGGTTGAAGTCCGGCGCCGGCACCAGCCACCAGCAGACGGGCGCCAGGTCGAGGACGAGCACGACCACGTAGACCCAGGACGGGTCCTTCGGGATCGAATTCTCGAAATAGGTGGCGTTCGACTGCACGAAGCCCGATGCCCCCAGCTGGAAGCACGCCTTGGCCTGCAGCGAGACATAGGCGCTCGTTCCTTTCGGGGAGACGACGATGTCGCGATGGTCGTCGTCGGCTTCGACGTGGAAGGGCACCAGCACGCCGTCAGTCGTGATCATCGCGTAGATGGAGAGCAGGTACTCGCCGATGCGACCGCACTGGGTATCGCTGAGCTTCACCGCTCGGAGCTTAGCCGAGACTACGATTGCCGCCGGCATGGACCGCAGCGTTGACGTCGCGATCATCGGCGCAGGCCAGGCCGGTCTCGCGACGAGCTGGTTCCTGGCCCAGGCAAAGGTCGACCACATGGTTCTCGATGCCGGGCGCGTCGCCGAGACCTGGCGAACGCGGCGCTGGAATTCCTTCCGCCTCATCACCCCGAATTGGGCCATCGGGCTCCCCGGCATCGCCTATGCAGGGGATGACCCTGACGGTTATATGACCCGCGCCGAGCTGATCGGCTTCTTCGAGTCGTGGGCAGCTTCGTTCAACCCGCCGGTCGTGGCAAACACCCACGTATCGCAGCTCGAAGCCGGCTCCAACGAGGGGTTTGTTTTGACTGTGGCCGGCGCACAGGTCCGCGCGCGCACGGTGGTCGTGGCTTCGGGGGGTTACCAGAAGGCACATCGGCCGGCCGGAGCCGAGTCCCTTCCGTCGGCGCTTCACCAGGTGTTTGCCGAGGACTACCGGAATCCCGCGGCCCTGCCGCCGGGAAATGTCCTGATCGTGGGCAGCGGCCAGACCGGGTGCCAGCTGGCCGAAGAGCTGCATGAAGCCGGCCGGAAGGTCTTCCTCGCGTGTGGGCGATGCCCATGGGTTCCACGCCGAGTTGGCAATCGCGACATCGTCTGGTGGTTCAAAGAGTCCGGTTTTTTCGATCGCACACCTGACAAGCTTCCGTCGCCTGCAGCCCGGCTTGTCGGCAACCCGCAGACAACGGGCCACGACGGGGGCCACGACCTCAACTTCCGCACGCTGCACGCCACGGGGGTCGAGCTGCTGGGTCGATTCCTCGGCGCCAACGGCTCAACGCTTCACTTCGCCGACGATCTCGCGGCCAGCGTTGACTTCGGCGACGCACGCTGGGCAGAGATCAGGGGCTGGATCGACCAGCTGTGCGCCAGGACCGACGTTCCGAAGCCGGCCTATGACATCCCGCCGCCGATGAGGATCAAGACTCGTACCGAAATCGACCTCGTCCGGGAGGGCATCGGGACCGTCATCTGGACCAGCGGCTACCGTCCGGAGTACGGCTGGGTGAAGTTCCCGGTTTTCGACGAAATGGGATTTCCGGTCCAGGTGGACGGGCGAACGGCGGTGCCTGGGCTTTACTTTGTAGGTGTGCACTGGATGAGAAAGAACAAGTCCGCAATCCTTTATGGCGTCGGCGAGGATGCGGAAATCGTGGCTCGACACATCGCGGAGAAGCGGTCGTGAGGATCGCGGTTGCGATGTCCGGCGGTGTCGATTCGTCGGTCGCAGCTGCTTTGCTTCGGGCGCAGGGACATGACGTGGTCGGCATCACCTTGCAGCAATGGCCTCGTGGCGACGCTGAGGAGAACACGCGCAACGCCGGCTGCTGTTCGCTGAACGCTGTCGAGGATGCGCGACGTGTCGCCTCTCTGCTCGACATTCCTTACTACTGTTGGAACCTCGAGAAGGAGTTCGGCGAGCGCGTCATCGAACCCTTCCACCGCGACTACCTCGAGGGCCGCACGCCCAACCCATGCGTCCGCTGCAATGCTTTCGTCCGCTTCGACCTCATGCTCGGCCGCGTCACCGCGCTCGGCTTCGACAAGCTGGCGACGGGGCACTACGCGCGGATCGTCGAAGGCGCCGGCGGTCCCGAGCTGCATACAGCGGTGGACCCGGCCAAGGACCAGTCCTACATGCTCTATCACCTCGACCGGGAGCGGCTCTCTCGGACCATCTTTCCGCTTGGGGGGATGAACAAGAGCGAGGTGCGCGAGCACGCGCGGGAGTTTGGCCTCCCGGTCGCCGACAAAGCGGAGAGCCAGGAGATCTGCTTCGTCCCGCGCGGGGAGACGGCTCGCTACCTCAGCGAGAGGCTGCCGGTCCACGCCGGCGCCGTGGTCGACTCCACCGGGCGCGAGCTCGGAACGCATCGCGGAACTGCGGTTTACACCGTGGGGCAGCGCAGCGGATTCGGAGACTTGCGCGAGGCCGGTCCGTGGTACGTGCTGAAGATCGACGCCCCGGCGAACCGGCTCGTCGTCGGGCGGCGCGAGGAGCTGGAGACCCGCGAGGTCGACCTGCGTGACGTGACTTTCATCGACGGCTCAGCTGAAGAACCTATCGCATGCCAGGCGCGTCTTCGTTATCACACGGCCCCGATCGCGGCCGTCTACCGGTCGGGCCGCCTCTCGCTGCAGGAGCCATTCCTGGGTGCGGCTCCCGGGCAGGCCGCGGTCCTCTATACGGGGAGCCGAGTGCTGGGCGGAGGGATCATCGCCGCAGCCGGGGCCTAGCCCGGTTGATCGATACCGAGCGATTGACGGTGCGGCTTGCGCAAGTCGCCGACGTCACCGAGATCGTCAGGTACTACGGCGACAACCGCGACCATCTTCAGCCCTTCTCGCCGACCTTCGCGCCCGATTTCCTGGACGAGAGGACGTGGCTGGAGCAGGTGCGCACACGCACGCGCGAGCATGCGGCGGGAGAATCGTTCCGAGCGTTTCTCTTTGCCCGTGAGGCGCCTGACAGGATCGTGGGCAACCTCAACCTGACCCAGGTGTACCGGGGCGCCCTCCAGTCGTGCGTGATCGGCTATAACCTCGCGCGTGACGAGCAAGGCAAGGGCTATATGACCGAGGCCGTGCAAGGCGCCGTCGCATTTGCCTTCGAGAAGTGGAGGCTGCACCGGGTCACTGCCAGCCACATGCCG
>JBGQGI010000211.1:0-3748 GCA_041497375.1 Candidatus Dormibacteraceae bacterium
CAACCACCTGAGCGGCGGTCATCGACGAGAGTTGGCGCGAGCACGTGTCCTGCCTTGCGCTCACAGACATGACGACGATGATCGCGAGCACGGCTGCTAACACCGTCGCACCATTTGACAACACTGACAGCAGAAACGAATTGTCATCCGGGTTGTCCAGCACGGCTGTGACGTTGGCCATCACAAGGAACGCCAGCCACGCCACCCACCACAGGACGACGAGGGTAGGAGCCGCATCGGGGCGCCTCGAATCACCATCGGTCGCCGGCGTCAGACCGCCGCTCGCTTTCCAGATGTCGACCGCGGCCAGACAAGGCATCCAGAAGCAGGCGATGGGCACGAACCACCAACGCACGGCCCAACCTGACGAGAACCGAAGACCTCCCGCGCCAAGTGCGGCAGCGTTCCGATACGCCCGGTGGAACCACACAAGGAAGAGAGGCGCAGTGACCAAGAGACTGAACAGACCGGCGACGTCGACCGTGTAATAGATCGTCTGGTCCCCAAGCGCCAGCCAGCCCTGAAAGTAGGGGTCGAATACAAATACCTCGACGAACGCAACCGCAATGCACAAGCCGAGCAGGACGCTCACCCACACCCCAAGATTTCGCGCTGACGCGTATGGCCGCGCGGACGCAATGTGTGCCTGAGCGGTGCGCACCCATGAGGCGCCGTCCCACCTCCAATGGCCGTCGACGCTGACCGCGGCCCTCCACTGAGCGCCGTCCCAGAAGAAGTACCCGTCAGGCGACAGGGCGCCTCCCCCGACCCGGGTCGACAGAACTTCTTGTGTCACGTCGACACCTCCCCGCTGCCCGACTCGTCGCCGTGTTCCATCAAAGGAGTGCCCTCAGCCGAGCTCGGGCTTGCCCGCTCTGGCAGGCCCAGCGCCTGGCGGATCTCGACCAGTTTTTGCCTGCCCGTCTCCTCCAGGCCAGCCCGCTCGATCTCGAGCATCCGTGCGCCGGTACCCGACCCCGCCAGCTCGCTCCGCGCTGCGGCGATCGAAACCCGGCGGTCAACCCGAGTGCGGATCTGCTCCAGCGTTGGGATCGACCCGCTCGGAGCCATCGCGTCGAGGGCCGTGAGAGTGGCGGCCATCCGTTCCTGCATCCGGGCCGCCTCGATCTCGGTGTTCAGCCGGGAACCCTCAGTCAGCCTGGCGTGCAGCAGGTGAGCGCTTCCGTCAACCGCGCGTCGCGCCGCCGCAGCCGCACCCGCGGACCGGTCCCGAGCATCCGCGAGCTCAACGGCCATGGATTCGGCGCCAGCAAGCTGCACTGCGAAGAGCGCTGCCGTCTCCTCGTGACCGCGCGCGGCCTTCTCGTCGCCGGCTCGTGACGCCCGGTCGGCGAGCATGAGCGCGCGGCCCGTTGCACTGCGGATGCGCTCCACCTCGGCCATCGCACGGCCGACCTTGATCTCGAGCTCCCGCTCATTTCCGAGCACGGCCGCCGCCTGCTCGGTCAGGAGCTGGTGCTGCCGCCTGGCCGCTTCCAATGCCATCTGCACCTGGATCCGCGGGTCGGCGGCCTGGTCGAGCGCCGAGCTCAACAGGGCACCGATGTAACGCCAACCGCGACCAATGAGAGAAGCCATGTTCACACCTCCAGTAGATGAATGGCCGCCGCTCGGCGGCCGAATGTCTGCGCCTCCTCGAGCCCTCCGCGGAGCGCCTCGATCTCGCGCGAAAGGCTCGCGAGCGCGATCTGTGGCTGAGCATTTGGATCTGACGAGCTGAGGGCCTGCAGCTCGGCGAGCCCGGCAGCGACGGCTTCCATCGACGTCGTGAGTGCGCGTGCCCGTGCCGCCAGCTCTTCCGCGAGCCCGCGCAGGCGCTGCCCTGTTCGCAGCTGCGCTTCGGTCGAGCGGAGCGAGGACTCGAGCTCGAGTCGCAGCCGCTCCTCGGGGTTGCCGGCGATCAATCCCGCCGTATAAGCACGCTCTTGCTCCAACCGGTCGACCGGAATCCCTTCCGCGAGATGTCGCACGCGGAAGGCCTGCAAGGCAAGCGCGCGGATGGTGGGAAGTCCTGCCCGCGCCTGCCATTCCATCTCCCTGCATCGCTGCGAGACAGGCCCCTCCGGCACCGATCGCACGAGCTGTCGCATCGTGGCGGCAGCAGCCAATGACCTACGGACGATTACCAGTTCCCGGGTGCCGGCCGGCGGCAGGTCGAATCTCCGCCTCAACCACTCGGCCAGGTAACCCGAGCCGGAGGCAGCAACCACGATCAATGCCCCGGCCCCCGCGGCCCACATCCCAAACCCCAACACCAGTCCGAACACAGTCACCGCAGCGGCCATCAACACCACCATCAGATCGATCTCGAAACCCCGGATTCGCATTTGCATCACCTCAGAAGTTCGAAATCACGTCGGCAAAGACGCTGCCGATATGGGCGGGGTCAGGGGCGTTGTAGGACCGGCCGGTCGAAGCCTGTGAGATCCGCTTCAAGGTCTCCAGGTCGGCGTCCTGTCCGTACCCGATCGTGAACACCGGGACCGTGCTCGCCGGTGGCTGGCTCTCCAGGAGCGTGATGAGCGCGCTGAGATCGGAGTTGGTTGCGTCGGAGTTCTGCCCATCGGTGAGGAGCACCACCGCGTTGATCCGTGCGGGGTCCCAACCGCCCTGGACCTCATTGACCGCTTCGCTTGTCGCGCGGTAGAGCGCCGTGCCGCCGCCGGCGACCAACAAGCCGATGTGGCGCTTGAGATCTGCGCGGTTCGGTCCGACAGCGTCGATCGAGTTGAGCTTGAAGATCTGGTCGGAGAAGGACCAGAGGCCCACCTCATCATCGGTTGAGAAGACGTCGAGGACAGCAGTGCCGGCGGCTTTGACCTGGACGAGCTTGTCTCCCGCCATCGATCCGGAGACATCGAGCACCATCAGGATCCGAGCCCGCTTGCGGACGTTGTCCCACGACTTGCGGACCAGGTCCAGGACTGCTGGAGCCGGCGGCTTGAGAACAAGAGCCGGGCCGCTTGGCACAATCCCGTCGTCCAACCCAAGGTTGGGTGCCGCATGGCCGGTGGAATCGCGGAAGCCGGCCGCGAGGAATCGCTTCTGCTGGTCGGGCGCCTGCAGCCACGTGAGGAAACCGCGGGCGGCGGCTTGCTGCGCAGCGCTCACCCATGCCGCGTTGAGAATCGCGTAGGGGTGGTCGGCCACCATGGTTCCATCTTTCGGATAGACGGCGACCAGCGGCGTGGCCGGTTTTGTCGCGTTGTAGTCGAGGACCTGCTTCTCCTCGGTCGCGATGGCGGAGACGTATGACATCGCCGCGCCCTTCGCGTCGGCAGCGTGCAGTCCGTCGAGAAAGCTACTGACCGTGTTGCCGTAATGGAGCACGCTCGCCTCGACACCGCGGACGAAGGCGACGACCTTTGGGTCCTGAACGTTGGCAGCGGTCAGGTCTGCGGAAAGACCTGTCGCCGCGTAGTACGTGGCCAGCAGGGCGTGAAGCCCCGATGTCGACTGGGCAGGGCTGGTCTTGCCAAGTTGAAATCTGCCCCACTGCGGGTGCCCGTAGCGACCCCAACCCTGCGGGTCCTGGGCGAGCTTCAGAATGTCGGCCCAGCCTACCGGCGTGTTCGGCCAGCCAAGCGCCTGTGCCATCGGCCTGGGCATCGCCAGCACCAGAGGTGACTGCATGAGACTCGGGGTTTCAGCGGGCAGCAGGGTCGTGACGTCCCGGCTGGTCAGGTCGTGCCTCAGGATTCCGAGCCAGCTGGTTGCGGCCGGCGTC
>JBGQGI010000212.1:0-3722 GCA_041497375.1 Candidatus Dormibacteraceae bacterium
GCGAACCTCGACACGATTTCCCTCCGATTTGATGTCCGCGCCCATCGACCGCAGCATCACCTCGGTGTGGTCGCGAGTGCGTAGGGGTTCGATAACGGCTGTGGTGCCATCGGCGAAGAGCCCGGCGAGCAGAACCGCCGACTTGACCTGCGCGCTCGCCACCGGCATCTCGTACTCGATGCCATGGAGGGGCAACCGCCCGCCGACGCGTAGGGGCGGCCACTGCGCGTGCGCACCCATCGCGAGCAGGGGCTTGACCACGCGATCCATCGGCCTTCGCGTCAACGAGTCGTCGCCCGTGAGCTCGCTGACAAAATCCTGGGCCGCGAGGATGCCCGCAAGCAGTCGCATGGTCGTGCCCGAGTTGCCACAGTCGAGCGGTGCGCCGGCCTTGCGCACGCCGTCCAATCCGAACCCGCGCACTGCGGATTCTTCGATCACCGCCCCCAGCGCGCGAAGGCAGTTGGCAGTCGACTGCACGTCGGCGCCGGCGGACAGCCCGTGCACGCGGCTCCAGCCGTCGGCAAGCGAGCCAAGGATGAGCGCGCGATGCGAGATGGACTTGTCGCCGGGCAGCGCGACCTCGCCCTCGAGCCGCCCGGCCTTGCGAACAGTCGCTATCACGCGGTTACCAGCGCGGCAGGGTTGGCCGGGGTCCCCCCGGCCATGACTTTGCACCTCTGGGGTCCCCGCGACGCAGTCGCGGGAGGCAGCCCTGCGGCGAAGCCGCACGCGCGATGAGAGAGAACCGACTGGTTCTTTCTCATATTTTTGCTTCGTGAGCCCAGCGTTCCCGGACCGATCGCGCTTCTTCGAACAGCTCGACCAGCCGCGGGTCGTCGTCTTGAAGGTGGCGGCGCAAACGCGCCAGCGTGGCGCTGACGGCATCGAGCTGTTCCACGAGGTGCGCGCGGTTCGTCCGCGAGATCCCAGCGTAGAGCTCAGGGTCGCCGGCCGCGAGGCGGCTCATATCGCGAAATCCAGACGCCGCCAGCTTCGACGCCTCGGGCCAGTCAGGCCGGCTGGACAGCGAGAGCACGTAACCGACCGACAGCAGGAAGGCCGCGTGGCTGACGCCGGCCACGAGTCGATCGTGGGTCGCGGCGTCCATGACCAAAGGGTGCGCACCGACCGATTCGACCAGATGATTCACTGCCGGATGCGCGCGCGTGAGCACCCACGGCGCGTCCTTGAACAGCGAAGGGTCTGCGGCGTCGATGCCGGCCACCTCCTTGCCGCACATCGGATGGCCACCCACCAGGTCGATCCCCGACTCTGACGCCCATTCCATGACGCTGACCTTCGTGCTGGCCATGTCGGTGACCACCTTGCCGGCGACATGACCACGGAGAGTCGCGAAGACCTGACGGAGAGACAGAATCGGAACGGCCAGCACCACCATGTCTGAGATCTCGACGACCGCAAGGTCCGCGCTTGCGCTGGTGACGACGCCGCGATCCACAGCTTTGCGCAAAGTGGCCGGGTCTTTATCGCTCCCGACGACGACCACGTCGGGCCTCGCCTCCTTGAGAGCGAGCGCGAGTGATGAGCCCATCAGGCCAAGGCCCACTATCGCGACGGTGGGCATAATTGAGTGCGGGCTAGGCGAGCTGCCTGGACATCGCGCCCAGCAGCCGCCTGAGGTCTTCCATCAGGCGATCGAAGTTCTCGAAGTCGAGGGACTGGGCGCCGTCTGACAGGGCCTGGTTCGGCGTGGGATGCACCTCGACGATCAGCCCGTGCGCTCCGGCCGCGACTGCGGCAAGGGCCATGGGCCGCACCAGCGACCACCTCCCGGTGGCCTGCGAGGGGTCGACGATTATCGGCAGGTGCGACAGCTCCCGCGCCAGCGGGACCGCGTTCAGGTCGAGCGTGAAGCGGGTCGAGGTTTCGAATGTTCGGATGCCCCTCTCGCACAGGATCACGTCTCGGTTGCCCTGCGACAGGATGTACTCCGCGGCGAGCAGCCACTCCTCGATGGTCGACGACATGCCTCGCTTGAGCAGGACGGGCTTGCCCGAGCGGCCGGCTTCCTGCAGCAGCGCGTAGTTCTGCATGTTGCGAGTGCCGAGCTGGAGGATGTCGGCGTAACGCGCCACGAGCTCGACGTCGCCAGGCGACACCACCTCGGTCACCACCTTGAGGCCCGTCTCCGCCCGGGCGGTGGCCATCATCTTCAGCGCGGCCTCGCCGAGACCCTGGAACGAGTACGGCGAGGTGCGTGGCTTGAATGCGCCGCCGCGAAGGATCGTCGCGCCCTGTGCGGCAACGTGGCGCGCGGTCTCCAGGAGCATGTCCTCGCCCTCGACCGAGCAGGGGCCGGCCATCATCACGACCTCGTCTCCGCCGATCTTCACGCCGCCGACGTCGACCACCGTGTTCTGAGGACGGAACTCGCGGCTCGCGAGCTTGAACGGCTTGGTGATGGGGATGATCTCGTGGATCGCGTTCAGATGGGAGAACGCCTCCTTGTAGGCGTAAGCGTTGCCGCCGATCACCCCGACGAGCGTTCGCTCCTCGCCGCGGGAGAGCTCGGTCTTGAGACCGATCTCGCTGACGCGATCGACAACCGCCTTGATGTCGGCGTCGGTCGCGGTGTGCGTCATGACGATGATCACGGGATACGCGTTCCTTTCAATAAATCGAGGTCGGCCTTGATCGCCTTCGCTCCCCGCAAGTAGGCGAAGCGCATCGCCGATTGGGGCTTGGCGGTGTTGTAAAGCAGAAGGATACGTATGCACATCGGCACGCCGCGCGGGTTCGGCAGCCGGACGTCCATGTCGTGGCCGCACAGAAGCGGAACCTCCAGCCAGCCCAAGCGGCGCGCGGCGTAAGCAGGGAACTCGGCAGTGAGATCGTGGGTGGTGGTGAAGTAGCAGAAGCAGATCTCGTCTTTATCCAGGTCGTTGAGACGTGTCAGCTCGACGAGAAGCTCGTGCGTCGCCTCGGTGATGGCCTCCGCCGTGTTCGCCTCCGCCGTGGTCGCTCCACGAACTCCCCTCACCGGCATGCCTTCAGGAGCTCCTTGACCAGAACCACCGGGTCGCGTCCCTTATCGATCTAGGCGACGATCGCGCTGCCCACGACCGCAGCATCGGCAACGCCACGCAGGGCCTTCAGGTGCTCCGGGCGCGAGATGCCGAACCCGGCCGCCACGGGCAGCGGGGTGTGACTCCGCACCCTGTTCATGAGCTCGGGCATTCCTTCAGGCAGCTCCTTTCGCGCTCCAGTAATACCGGTGACGGTGACGCAGTAGACGAAACCACTCGAGTGATCGCAGATGGTCTGCAGACGCTGCAGCGATGTCGTGGGCGACACCATGAAGACCGTGTCGAGCGACGCCGCCCTCAGCCATCCGGCCACCGGCTCGGATTCCTCCACCGGCAGGTCCGGGACGATAATGCCCGCCACGCCGGCCTGCGCGGCCTCGGCCGCGAACTTTCGCGGATCGTAGGCCAGGATCGGGTTGATGTAGGTCATCAGCACGATGGGCGTGCCTTCTTTAGCGATTGCGCCGGCCAGCTCGAGGCAAGCCTCGACCGTCATGCCATGTTCGAGCGCCACCTGCCCGGCGCGCTGGATGACCGGACCGTCCGCCAGCGGATCGGAATGGGGGATGCCGATCTCGAGCGCAGCGATGCCAGACGTCGCGAGCTTCTTCCCCACCTCGACCGACTTCTTGCGGTTGGGGTGGCCGCCCATCATGTAGGCGACGAGCTTCA
>JBGQGI010000213.1:0-3718 GCA_041497375.1 Candidatus Dormibacteraceae bacterium
CGCTTCTTCTCCCGGTTCCTTCACCCCAGCGAAGATGGCCTTCTCCTGGGTGCCTGGGTAGATCGAGAGTTGGTGGGTTTCGCCAACCTCTATTGGTTCTTCAGCTCCACGAAGGCGGCAGAGACGGTGTTGATGAACGACCTGTTCGTGAAGGAGGGCATTCGAGGAAAGGGCATCGGCAGGGCGCTGATCCAGAGCGCCCTTGTCGAAACCCGCCGGCGTGGAGGGGCGCACCTCGAATGGTTCACAGCACCAGACAACGCAACGGCGCAGCGACTCTACGACTCAGTCCCCGGCGCGGGCCGTTCCATCTGGTACGCATACGAGATCGAGGCGGATACTTAGAACTACTTCGCGATCTCTCAGAGGTTGATGAGCGTCATCACCTCTCCTGCAGCCGGAATCACGCATAGCGATCGAGATGAGGATCTGACTGCGGCCCAGCCCTCCAGGTAGTCCACCACGGGATCACGACCTCGCTGATCGCCAGCAAGCTGACCATGGCGACGGCGAGCACCGTCTGGAACTGATCGGTCCGCTGACCACGCAGAACTACGACGAGCGCGCTCGCGCCCGCGGCCAGCACTGCCGCCCACGGCAGCGCGATCTGCCACAGGTCGACAGGCTGCTCATCGGCTGCGCGATCAGGTCGCTCGGCCGGCCAAAGGGCGGCGAGTGCGATCGCCAGGTAACCGACCACCCACGCCGAGTCGATGAGGAGCGTTGGGTATGTCCCATCGGCGGTCATGTAAGCGAAGGCGGTGTCTGCGATGGCGTTGGCCGCCAGGCCCGCCAGCAGGAGGAGCATCCGTCCGTGCTGTATGCGGGTTGCGCGGCGGATGGCCAGGATGAGGACGGTCGCGATGAGGATGTCGCCCACCGGGTACGCCACGAGAATTGCTCGTTCGGCAACGGTCCCCGAGCTGACCTCTACCTGTTGGAGACCAAAAGACCAGCCGGTGAAGGTCAGGGCGAGGGCGATGGTCGCCGCATCAATCCAGAGGCGCCAATGCTGTGCCGTTCCCCTTGGAGCTGTCCAGAAGAACAGCACTCCGGCGATCGCGAGTGGCACAGCTAGCAGGTAGCCGGCGTCGGCTGCCGATGGGAACGGGACAACCAGGCCCAACACGACCTCGTAAAGGCTGTAGATGAGCTCGCCGATGCACCAGGCGGCTGCAGAGGCCGCCATGAGCGCCCATCCGCGCCGGAACCGGCCCTCCGAACGCCTCGCCGTCCAGGCGCAGGCGGCTGCCGCGATGAGCGCCGCCACCGCTGACCCAAAATCGTCGACGGCGATGGCGAAGCGCTCGCCGCCCAGATTGAAGCCAAGGATGAGGACGATTCCGATAGCCGCGGCGGTGGCGGCAGCCGCAGCAAACGCGAACTGGTTCCACCCAAAAGTGCGACTGGAAGGGACGACCATCAGCTCTACACCGCCACCTGCATCACTGGCTCTGGAGTGTCCTCGGTGCGGCGACCGCCGCGACGGCAAACCTCTGCCAATCCCTGCTCGAGGCTGGTGACCCCATGCTCAGATGGTCGATCACCGAAGCCGAAAGATCGCCCTCGGAATACATGGGTCACAGCCCTAGATCTGCGTAGTCAACCTCCGACCGGGGCGGTCGGTCTTGTGGCTGCCGTCGGTCACGGCGCGGAGCCTAGCCCCGGCTAAGCGATCGTGGCTTCGATGGAACCCTGGTGGCTCTGGATGTGACCGATCAGCACGCGCTCGATGCGCTGCTGCGCGGTCATCCGTCCCGAAGGCAGTTCCTTCGCGATGTCCAGCTTCTCGTCAGTGATGGAGCGCAGGTCCTTGGCGATCTGATCCCCGCTGGCCCGGAGCAAAGTCAAGACCTCCGCCCTGGTCGTGTCGGCGTATTCGTTGGCGTGCCTGGCGTTCGTCTGCTTGAAATCAATCGGCGGCGTCGGCTGGTCGCGAATGGCTGACTGGACGCGGCCCATGATCACGTTCAGATTCACCGCGACATGGTGCGCGATCACGCCGAGCGGCCGGGCCTCGTCCTCGTCATTGATCCGCATGCCTGGGGTGTTCCTGCCCCGCATTCGCCACTGGTCGCTCGTCAGCGCCTCGACCACCAGCGTGAAGTTCTCCAGGGCGGCCTCGAACTGATCGGCCAGGCTTTCCGAACGTGACGTAGGGGCTTTGGACATAGTCTCAAGTTAGCAAATTGATCAGGAGACCAGCGGGGCCGCGACTTCGCGCAAATGTCTCGGTCCGCTCCACTCTGGCTTCACCGCCAGGATCTCTCCTTCGTCACCCCAAACCAATCGCCAACCGAGCTCGTGGACGAATCGATGATGGCGTCGGCACAGCAGGCACGTGTTCGCAAGGTTCGTTTCGCCGCCGTCGATCCAGTGAACCAGATGGTGGCCGTCGCACCAGTCAGCCGGCCGATCGCAGCCGGGGAACCGGCATCCCCTGTCTCGGACGACCAGCGCTCGCCGCAAGGCCGGTGGAATGGTGCGAGTGCACCGGCCGACGTCGATCGGCTCGGAGTTGGGAGCGAGCAGGACGCGCGTCATCGCGCTGTCGCACGCCAGCCGTCGCGCCGCATCCGCCGTGATCGGCTGCGACCACTCTAGGTCGGCTGCGGGAGCGCCGGGCGCTTTCGTCAGCGTGGCGGCTGACGCGATCACCGAAAGGTGCGGCTTCTGGCCCGCGACCTCGGGCAGGGTGCCTGCGTCCAGCTGCCTGCGAGCCATCTCGACCAGCGCATCGGCGCGGCGCATCGATCCGCTCCGCTCGTCGATACCGTTTGGCTCGAGAGCGTTGAGCGCCGTGCGCAGTGTCGCACCACCTTCGGCGTCCAGCCTGG
Organism: Candidatus Dormibacteraceae bacterium; assembly: GCA_041497375.1. GTDB lineage: Bacteria > Chloroflexota > Dormibacteria > Dormibacterales > Dormibacteraceae > Palsa-872. The sequence goes on from JBGQGI010000213.1 coordinate 2,838, forward strand.
CGTCGAGGTAGAACACGCCATCGAGTGTCTGGCTTAGGTGGAGGTGGCGATAGTCGTACTGGTCGTTTGAATGTGCAAGCGTTCCGTCGGGATCGATTGAGTACCGCAGCCGGCGCGTCAGATAGCTGAGGTACTTCGGATCGAGGTTGTGAGCGGCCCGGATAAGGCGAGACTCCTCCTCAACGACGGCTGCAGGGCCAACCTCGGTGACCGACCGTACGATAACGGCAGCGTGGTGGAAGCCAATATCACCGGATGCGAGCGCGATGCTGGTCTGCGGGAGCGATGGCAGGTTGCGAGCCACCTCTGAGTGCTGCATGGCCGCGCCGGGCATGAGCCTGCACGCGCGGCGCAGCCAAGCGATAAGACTGACGAAACCCAAGGTGACATAGCCCTGGCGCTTGGAGAAGAGGCGAAGCCGCCGGCTGAACTGAAACTCGAGCCGATCCATCGTCCGGCGCAGGTCGACCATGTCCTCGGCAAGAGCTGAGTCGGTGAGCGGATTGATGTCCTCGCTTTCGAGCTCAGATACGACGTTTTGGAGCGATGCCGAACGCATGTTCGTAGCTTATCGAGTTCAGAAACGGTGTCAATGCTCTTAACAGGGCAGAAAGACTCGGGCAGCTCACGCGGCTTACGAGGCCTACTCGTCCGCGGTCCACTCCATCAATAAAGGTGTCGCGACCGGCTGGCCGTCAGCTGTGGTTACAAATCAGCTCGGCCGCTCTCAGGTAAACCTGCACGCACGTCTCCAACGACGCCAGGTCCACCCACTCCACGTCCGCGTGCGCCCCTTCTCCGGACGGACCAAAAGCCACAGTCGGAATGCCGACCGCATTGCTCAGCGCCATGTCCATCCAGTACGCGACGCCGATGACCTC
>JBGQGI010000214.1:0-3714 GCA_041497375.1 Candidatus Dormibacteraceae bacterium
CAGAAGCGATGTGCGCAGGGTGTCCATGTCATCGCTTAAAGCGTTCGAGACTCGCATTGCGTGCGCATCGACACGAAGGCTCTCGAGCACGCGGCCGGAAACAAGAGCCGAGTTCCATGTCTCGGTGAACCCTGCGCCGGCAAGGACCTCGCGAGTCGCATCCAGCCGGCGTCCGATGCTGGGGACGGCCGGAATCCATCTGTCCCGGCGCTGCCCTGGCAACGTGGGCGGCACGCGGTCGTATCCGTACACTCGCCCCACTTCCTCGACCAAGTCCTCGGGGATGGTGACGTCGAGCCTGAAGACCGGCGGCAACACGTCCCAATCGCCGTCCTCGAGCGCGCGAACGTGGAAGTTGAGGCGCTTGAGAATCGACTCCGACTCCTCCAGAGGCACGTGCAGGCCGAGGACCTCGTCCACCAGCGCGGGTCGAAGCCTCACACGCACGGGCTCCTGCGGACGTGGATAGACGTCGGCCCACTCGCGATGAACGCTCCCGCCGGCCAGCTCTGCGATCAAGGAGGCGGCACGACGTGCCCCCGCCAGGGCCAGCTCGGCAGGCAGGCCTTTCTCGAAACGAGATGATGCCTCGGTGCGCAGCCCAAGCTCTCGCGCTGTCTGGCGCACGCTCGAACCGTTGAAAGTCGCCGCTTCGAGCAGGATGTCGGTGGTGGCGTCGGTGACCGCAGTGTTCTCGCCTCCGATCACGCCGGCGATCGCCACGGGCTGCCGGCTGTCGGCGATGACCAGCATTTCGGGGCTGAGCTCTCGTTCGACGCCGTCGAGGCAAAGCAACTTTTCGCCGGCACGCGCCCGGCGCACGTGGATCTCGGGTGTCTCCTCCCCGCCTCGTGGGGGAGGGGGTGACAGCTTCGCGAGGTCGAATGCGTGGAGCGGCTGCGCGTACTCGAGCAGCACGTAATTGGTGATGTCCACGACGTTGTTTATCGGCCGCACGCCGCAGGCGCGCAGTCGTCGCTGGAGCCAATCCGGGCTCGGGCCCACCCGCACGCCGCGAATCACACCGCCGATGTAACGAGCGCAGAGGTCCGCCTCGTCGATCGAGACCTTCACGAGGTCGCGGCCAGCCGGTTTGGCCGTCCCCGTGAACGCCGGCATGAAGTCCACCTTCATCGGCCTGTCGAGGCCCGCCGCCAGCTCGCGCGCCACACCAAGGTGCCCCATGCAGTCGGGGCGGTTGGAGGTGACCTCGATGTCCATCGTCACCTGGCTTGGAATCACCGACTCCAGCGAGTCTCCGGGTTTCCCCGAGTTGAGGATGAGGATGCCCGAGTGGTCGTCACCAAGCAGCAGCTCTTCGGCCGAGCACAGCATGCCCCTCGCCTTGTAGCCGGCGATGTTGAGGTCCTTGACGAGCTTGCCGTTGGGCACCGTGGTGCCGGGCATCGCCACCGGCACCAGCGAGCCCGGGACTGCGTTCGGAGCGCCGGCGATGATCTGCTCGACGTGGTCGCCAAGATCGACCTGGTGGACCCACAGCGGGTTGCGTGACTTTGGATGCGGGATCTGCTCAAGGACTTTGCCGACCAGGATCTGAGACAGGTCGATGACGGTCAGGGTCTCCACTTCGAGCCCCAGTCGAGTGAGCACCGCGGCCGCGTCTTTGGGCGTGACGCCATCGAGGTCCAAAAAGTCCGCCAACCACTCGTAGCTCACACGCACTTTCTAGAACTGCTCCAGGAAGCGCAGGTCTGATTCGTAAAACAGCCGGATGTCGTCGACGTCGTGCTTGAGCATCGCCATGCGTTCGATGCCGAAGCCCCATGCGTAGCCAGTCCACGTCTCGGGGTCGATGCCGCCGTTGCGCAGCACCTGTGGATGCACCATCCCGCAACCACCCACCTCGAGCCAGCCTTTGTACCGGCAGCTCTTACATCCGGCGCCCCCGCATATTCCGCATGACACGTCGAACTCGAAGCTCGGCTCGGTGAAAGGAAAGTAGCTCGGCCTCACGCGCACCTTCCTCTCGTTGCCATACAAGGACTGGATCATGTAGAGCAGCGTCCCTTTCATGTCACCGACGGTCAGCCCACGGTCGACGGCGAGGCCCTCGACCTGGCTGAAGTACGGCAGTCGGGTGGCCTCGGGCGCGTCGCGCCGGTAGCACCGGCCTGGCGTGATGATGTAGATCGGTGGTTCCTTCAATCGCTGCATTGCACGGATCTGCACTGGCGACGTATGTGCGCGCAACAGCAGCTGCGGGGTGAAATAGAACGAGTCCCAGTTCTCACGGGCCGGATGGCCGGCAGAGATGTTGAGCGCCTCGAAGTTGTACCACTCGGTCTCGACCTCGGGGCCCAGCTCGACCTTGTAGCCCAGGCTCTCCAGGACCGTCTCGATCTGCCGCTGCACCTGCGTGAGAACGTGGAGGTGGCCTCGGCCCAGCGGCGGGCCTGGAAAGGTGACGTCGATCGCCTCGGTCTCGGCGATGTCCGCCAGGCGCGCGCCTTCCAGCTCTGAGCGCCGGTTCGCGAGGGCGGCTTCGATGGAGCGCTTTGCCTCGTTGGCGGACTGGCCGAGCGCGGCGCGCTGCTCAGGCGCCAGCTGGCCGATGCCCGTGAGCAATTTCGTGATCTGCCCGCTCTTGCGTCCGAGGTAATCGAGGGCGATGGTCTCGAGCTCGCCTTCGGAGCGCGCCTTCGCGATCGCGGCGAGCGATTCTTTCGTCAGGCCGGACGGGTCGCTCATGATGCCAGCCTCCGGCGGACTTCGAACAGGAGCAGCGCTGCCGCAGCCGCCACGTTCAGCGACTCGACCCCCCCACCGAGTGGAACGGTCACCAGCTTGAGGTTGCCATTCGAGAGGCCGTGCGCCTCGCTGCCGAGGACGATCATGCCGGCCTTCTCGATCGGAGCCTCGGCGAGAGGTGCGCCGCCGCTCGCCGCCGCGCCATAGCCATCCAGCCCGGCGAGGTCATCCCACGTCGCACGCGCCACGGCCAGGCGGAACACGTTGCCCGCCGATGCCCGAACCGACTTGGCCCCATATGGGTCAGCGCAACCCTCGAGCAGAGCGAGCGCCGGCGCGCCGGCCGCCGCAGCCGTGCGGCAGATCGCGCCGACATTGCCCGGATCCTGCACGCGGTCGAGCACGACCAGCGGCCAACGATGGTTGCGCGCAACCTCGATCGCCTCATCGGCTGTCCACTCGCGCACCTTGGCGATTGCGATCACTCCTTGCGGCGTCACAGTCTGGCTGATCGAGCGGAACACGCCGCGCGACAGGGTAATGCGTCGAGGGGCGTCCACCGGGGATTCGTCGCCCTCCCGCACCGCGATGAGCTCGAGCTCGACCCCTGCCGCCGCCGCCTCAGAGACTACGCGTGGACCTTCCAGGAGGGCGAAGCCTGGCTCGCGCCGGCGGGCGAGGCGCTGCAACCTGCGAACGACCTCGTTCTCCGGGCTGACAATCAGCTGGTCAGAGGCTTTTCTTTGCAACCTCCACCAGCCGAGCAAAGGAACCGCTGTCGCGCACGGCCAGGTCAGCCAGCACTTTGCGGTCGATCTCCACTCCGGCCTGGCGAAGGCCGTGCATGAGCTTGCTGTAGGGCAGCCCCGATTGGCGCGAGGCCGCATTGATGCGCGCGATCCAGAGCGCCCGCATCTCGCGCTTGCGCCGCCGCCGGTCGCGGAACGCATAAGCCAGCGCGTGAAGGACGGCTTCGTTCGCGGGACGGAAGAGAAGCTTTTTGGA
>JBGQGI010000215.1:0-3582 GCA_041497375.1 Candidatus Dormibacteraceae bacterium
CAGTTCGACGTCTTCTATGACTATCTCTGCCCTTTTGTATACAGGGCGTCGGTCCTGCTGCAGAACGTGCGGGACTCTGGAGACAGGCCAATCGAAGTCAGGTGGCGCTATTTCTCGCTCATCCAGGTCAATTCCAAGGATGAGGGTTGGACCGTCTGGGGTGCGCCGGATTCGGAAGCGCGCGGTCGCCTGGCCTTCAAAGCCGCCGAAGCCGCGCGGCGACAGGACGCTTTCGACCCTTTCCACATGGCTCTGCTCCGAGCGCGTCACGAGCAGCGCGCGGACATCAACGACGTCGCTGTGGTCGAGCGGGTGGCTGAGGATTCAGGACTGGATCTCGATCGGTTTCGCAAAGACGTCGCCGACCCGCAGATCGTATCGGCGCTTGAGCGAGACCATCGGGCTGCCGTCGCCGAATACGGCGTCTTTGGCACGCCGACCTTCGTATTCGACGCGGGAGCAGCAGCCTATGTGCGCCTGTCCGAACCGCCTGTGGCATCGGACTCTGTGGCCATATTCGACCGCGTGATCGCGATCGCCGCGGAAGAACCTCGAATCCTCGAGATCAAGCGGCCCGTGAAACCCTCACCGGACTAGGCGCCAGGGTCGGGTAGAGGCCGGTCGCCGGGCGGTTTCCTCAGCTGCCGTTGGGCACGTACATCACCACGCCATCGATGGTGTCCTTCACGTGATAGCCGGCCGCGACAAATGCGGCGAGCACCGGGTAGTTGCTCATCGGGTACGTCGAGAAGTCGCTCCAGCCGGCGGGCGCGGTGTCGACGATCAGCGCGGGCGGGTTGCGCACCAGGTCCTCCTGCAAGGCCGGCCACACCGCCGAAGACGTGTCCCAGTTGTTTGGCGGCAGCCCCGACCCGCGAGGGAACCCTCGCAGGAAACCTGGAAACCGAGTCGGCATGAGGCGGTCGGACTCGACGTACAGGGCGGGCCAGTTGCCCCAGACAAAGACGCGATCCTGCTGGCGCGTGTGGTTGCGGATGTATGCCGCGACAGTTTCATGCGCCGGCACTGGCGCTTGGAAGTCGTACGTCAGCGGGTCCGCGACGAGGTCGAACACGCCCCAGCCCACCATCGGGACGGCCAGGCCGGCGATCGCCGCTGCTGCCACCAATCGTCTGCGCGACGTGTCCAGCGCCTTGTCGATGGCGAAGGCCGCGAGGAGGGCCAGCGGACCCATCACCTGGATGAAGTAGTGCCATGACAGATGACCGGCGACCAGCGAGCCTGGAATCGAGACGGCGAGCCACGCCACGATGAGCTGGGAGGCCGGCGGCATCCGCTTCCACCGCCACGCGAATGCAACAGCGGCCACCCAAACGACGATTGACGAGAGCACGAACGTCACCACGCTGTCCTGCGCTCGCAACAGCACCAGCGACGGCGTCCAGTTCAGAGACGCGTACCCATACAGCGTACGGACCGTCCAGTCCCAGAATCCGACAAGCGACCCGGTCGCGGCGAGCATGGCTGCCGCAATCAGGAGGGCGCCGGCCACGCCGCCCGTAAACAAGCTAAACGCACGTAACCGCTTGGGCCTCGGCTCCATTAGGACTATTGCGAGCGGCACCAGCAGCAAGTTGATGGCGGCCACCTGGCGGAAGGATCCGGCAGCCACCAGGAGCGCGCCGGACCACAGCCACTGACGCCGCAGCATTAGAAGGAAGGAGGCCGTGAGCGGCAGCATCATGAGAATCTCGGTGTTGGTGGCCAGCAGCCTTGGGTTGCCGGCCCCTGTGAGAACGCCGTATATGAGCGCCGCCAGCAGGCCGGCGCGTACTCCGTACAGAGAGCGGGCGATGACGAAAAGCAGGCCGCAGGTCGCCAGCATGACGATCAGTCCGACGGCATGAATCGCGGTCATCTGGTAGGTGCCGGCCACATGGAAGGTGGCGGCGTAGACCCAGAAGATCCCAGGGGGCTTGTTGTCGACCCCACCGTCTGCATAAAGCCGCCCACCGAGGTTCATGAGCGCGGCGATCGACCCGTAGATCGCCTCGTCACCGTCCAGCAGGCGGTGAAAGAACGATGGAGCGTGCGCCAGAACCACCACCACCGCGACCGCGACCGCCCACAGACGGGGGCCGGATCGGCGGGCTGCCGGCGACAAAGCCATGGCGTCCGACTATATGCGCGCTGTAACGTCGAGCGGTGAGCCGAGCGAGGCGCCTGCTGCCGCCGCTAGCCCTCGCGGCAATCCTGATCGCCATCCTCGTGAACTTCCTCAACCGTCAGGAGCCCCTTGGCATCGACTACCACACCTACAAGGCTGCAGCGATCATTGGGCTTGAGCACGGTTGGTCGGAGATCTACGACCAGGCTGCAGTGGCCGTGGCGCAGATCCAGTTGGACCCCGGCGAGGTCGCCCAACCCTTCCTGAGCCCGCCGGCGGTGGCCTGGCTGGTCGCGCCCCTGGTGCCAATGCCATATTCGCCTTCGTATTACGTCTGGGCGGTCTTGACGCTCGCCGCATATGTCGCCGCGCTTGCCTGGTCGATCCCAAGCCGCGGGCTCGACCGCTGGATCCTGGTCGCGGCAGCGGTTGCTCCGTGGTGGGTTTTGGAAGCTGTCCGCGTCGGGCAGGTCGTGCCGCTCGTGGCGGTCGGCATGGCGGTCTCATGGCGACTGCTTAAGGAGAATCGAAATGTCGCGGCAGGCCTTGCCCTGTCGTTGCTCCTGTTGAAGCCGAACACGGCCTTCTTAGTCCCTTTCGCGGTGCTTGCGGCGGGTCGAGTACGAGCCTTTGCCGCCTTTTCGACGGTGGGAGCCGTCTTGGTGGTCGTCGCCTTGCTGACAGTGGGAGGGGACGGCGCATTCGACTACTGGAGCCAGCTCACAGGTTCCTTGCCGACCGGCGCCGATGCGTTGACGCTCGAACGCGCGCTGGGTTTTCATGGCCCGGCGATCGATGCGTTGCGGGTCGTCATCGTCGTCGCCGTTCTCATTGCGGCTTTCCGACTTCGCCATTCGCCCGGGCTGGTCCTCGTGGCCGGCATCCTCGGCTCGTTGATAGCGGTCCCATACCTGCACGCCTCCGACCTCTGCTTGCTTGCCGTTGCCGCCGTGATCGTGTGTGAGGAGCGGCCGGGGATGGCTTGGCGTGTGCCGGTGGCTGCGGGCTGGCTGCTGACCAGTCCCTATGTTGGCTGGGTCGGGTTCGGACTGCCGCTCGGGAGGTGGCCGCTCCTGGAGCTCGCATTCCTGGTCGGGATATGCGTGATCGCGTGGCGCCTCAAGCCCTCACGGCCTCCCGATAGAGTTGTAGAGCCACATGAGTTGCCTGCCTGACGCAGACCGATACTCCCGGATCCACTATCGGCGCAGCGGCCGCAGCGGCATCAAGCTTCCGGAGATCTCGCTTGGGTTGTGGCAGAACTTCGGCCACACACGTCCACTCGAGGTCAGCCGCGCGATCGTGCTTCGCGCATTCGACATGGGCATCACGCATTTCGACCTCGCCAACAACTACGGGCCCCCTTATGGTTCCGCCGAGGAAACATTCGGCCGCATCATGGCCACTGACCTGGCGCCGTATCGGGATGAGCTGATCATCTCGACCAAAGCCGG
>JBGQGI010000216.1:0-3578 GCA_041497375.1 Candidatus Dormibacteraceae bacterium
CGCGCGAGGGTCTTCTGCCGGTGGAGGGCTACGGGAGGATGCTGGACGACGGCGACGCGGTACGGGCTCGCGGCCTTTTTTGGCATGCAGCCATGTTGCTACGTTGCGGTGCCCTGTGCCTAGCCCTTAGCCGGAAAGTCGCCGGCGCGCGCGACCATGCCCGGCAGCTCCTTGCCCAGGCGCTCGCCAAGCCAGCGCGAGGTGGCAATGACGACTTCGAGGTCGATGCCCGTGTCAACGCCGAGCCCACGCAATAGATAGCCGAGGTCTTCGGTCGCGATGTTTCCCGTTGCCTTTGGCGCAAACGGGCACCCGCCGGCGCCGCCAACCGACGCATCGAGGGAGACCGCGCCCTGCTCAAGCGCCTCGAACGCGTTTACATACCCAGTGTTGCGCGTGTTGTGAAAGTGAGCGCCAACTGTCGCGCCAAGCCGCCGCGCGCCACCGAGCAGCTCCTTCACCTGCGATGGGACTCCGACACCGATGGTGTCGGCGAGGCAGATCTCATCGGCGGGTGCGGTCATCAAGCGCTCGACGATCCCAAGGACCCTCTTGGCCGGCACCGCTCCTTCGAAAGGACAGCCGAAAGCGACGCTGATGGTAACCGTGATGGGCACCTTGTCGGCGCGCGCCCTGCGCACAAGCGCGAGCGCCGTGTCGATACCCTCATCGGTGCTCGCGTTCTGGTTGCGGCGCCCGAAAGTGTCTGTGGCCGCCATCGCGTAGTGGACCTCGTCGACGCGCGCAGCGAGCGCTCGCTCATAGCCCTTCTCGTTGAGGACCAGGCCTGCATACGTGGTCCCGGCACGCCGGTGCAGCGCCGCCATGACCTCCTCGGCTCCGGCCATCTGCGGGACGAGCTTGGGATTCACGAAGCTGGCGGCCTCCATTCGTTTCAGGCCGGCAGCGGCGAGCCGATCGCAAAGCTCGGCACGAATGCTGGGATCGAGGATGCGGTCCTCGTTCTGCAGCCCGTCGCGGGGACCGACGTCGCAGATCAACACGTCCACAACTTAAAAGGTAGACGGGTGAACTCAGCCGAGACGGCTTATCCTGCGCGCATTGAGTGGGACCGGGCCGACAAAGGAGCTGGTGGTTCGATGCGAATGCGGATTCGAGACTCGCGGGACGGCGGCACAGATAGTCCCCGCGCTCCAAAAGCACGCCGGCGAGTCGCACAACATGAAGGTCACGCGAGAGCAGGTTCTGGCGAGAGCGGAGCCGGTCTGAACGCACCGTCGCCGCGCTCACCCTGGGCGGTTGAAGGGCCGGTCCAGGCTGAAGTCTTCGTCCTTCGGATGAGGGCAGGCCGCCCCGAGCTGGCTGGGCCCTGCGGCCCCGATCCCTGGTACATCGAGGTGGCGGCCGAGGACGATCCGGTCGAGGTCGTGAGCCGGCTGTCGCGCAACCTGATGGGCGAGCCGGTGCTGGTTCATTCGACCTCGTGGCGTCGCGCTCGGGGCGCGGTGGTGCTGAGCTTTGTGGTCGTCAACTCGGAGGCGCAGGCTCCGCAGCTCGTGGGCGTGCCCATCTCGAGAGCCGAGCTTGCACGGTCTGGTGCTACGAGCGCTGCCAAGACAATCGCCTCCGCCCAGGTCCTGGAGCACGGACTGCGTCATCTCGCATGGCTGTCGCGGGAGGACCAGATCGTGATCGCGACCCTCAGCGATGAGTGGAAGCGCGCTCTCGAGGACTATGTGCCGGAGCCCTTCCGAAATTTGGTGTAGCTAGGCGCGTCCCGGATTCGTGGGCGTCGCCGTCACTATCGAGGCGTTGGCCTGCTGACCGCTAACCGTGCTGATCGTGCACGAAACCGTTTTCGTGGCGTTGTAGCCGACGTCGGGCTTGACCTGTGTCTGGCAGGTACCAACCGATTGTTTCGTCGCCGGGTCGGTCATCGTGAAAGTGATCGTGGATGGCGCCTGGGCTCCGAGCTTGCCGCCCAGGTTCTTGACCACCGCTGACACCACGCAGGTCGAGCCGCAACGCGAGGTGTCAACAGAAACCACCGTGTAAATCGGCGGCAGTGTCGAGAGGTTGGAGAAGTCAATCACGTCTGTGGGCTTCGCAATCTTGAAGTCCTTACCGAAGTTGCCGTATTTGAAATCGGCATCGCTCACACCGTCGACGGTGGCGCCCTTCTTCAAGCGCACGCGGAGGAGTTGGTGAGGAACACTTGCAGCAACGAACACTTCCGCCCTGGGACCTGACAGGTTGACTGAATCGAGCCCATCCACGGTTACATGGTCGACGCGCTGAGACAACGCGGTGCCGAGGAAGGTCGACTCGAAGTTCGCTCCATCGGTGAAGTTAGACAGTTGGGGCACCTGCCCAGCAGTTCCTTTCCACCACGCGTTGCCGGCCGCTTTGACCAGGTTGCGCGAAGCCGCGTCAGTGCCCATGTGCTGGGAGAGGAACTGGTTGCCGCGAAAGTACGCCTCAGTAACGTTGATTCCAGTCGTGTCCACGAATATGGCCGCCTCGAGTTTCAGGTCCGCGGTGCTCACGTCGATATGCTGGATGCCCGGCCGGACCAGCTGCAGATCAATTGACCACGGATGTCCTGCCTCACTGTAGGAGCCTGTGACCTCAAGGCTCTTCGCCGCGGCCAGGGTGTTGACGACGCCAGTCTCGAGCGCGCGAGTCGATGGCTCCCCAAGGCCGAACGGCGCCTGGCACGCGGACAGAGCAGCGATGGCGGTGGCACTGACCATGACGGCCAGCGCCCGCCGCATCGCGCTCCGCGGTGAACCTATCGTTGGCATGCGCTCGGCCCTGTAACGGCCCGGATACTATTACCGTTACCCGACCGTGGCGAGTTCCGAAGCGGGCAAACACAGAACCGTTCATTTGGGTGGTCGCGAATACCCAGTAGTCTTGCCCAGCCTCCGCGACCCCCGCCTGCACGTTGCTGCGGTGCTGCTGACGCTCCAGGTGCTCGGCCAGACGGTGCTCGGGTTCCGCCTCTCGATCGCTCAGATCCTCATCTGCCTGGCAACCGGGGCCCTGATCGAGTTCTTCGTGGTGTTTTTCAAGGACCACGCCATCATCTGGCCGGCCAGCGGGTTGCTCACCGGCAACAGCACCGCTTTCATCCTCCGGGTTCCGGGCACGCTGCACGGCCAGTGGTGGAGCACCCACGGGATCGAGATCTTCATCGGCGTCGTGGCTCTGGGCATGGCGACCAAGTACCTGATCCGCTGGAAAGGCCGGCACATCTTCAACCCATCCAACGTGGCGTTGGTGCTTGCCTTCGTTGTTCTGGGAGTGCAGCGCACCGAGCCGTTGGATCTGTGGTGGATCCCGATGGGCTTATGGATGGTGGTTACCTACGTGATACTCGTCGGCGGGGGCCTGCTGATCGCGTGGGAGCTGAAGATGCTCGGGCTGGTCTTCGGTTTCATGATCGCGTTCGCCGCCTTCCTTGCGGTGGCGCTGTCTCAGGTTCCGGACCACTGCATGGTCGCCAGCTGGCACGTGACGCCCATGTGCGGACGCGATCTGTGGCAGATCCTGGTCACTTCACCGGAGGTCCTGATCTTCGCGCTGTTCATGATTCCCGACCCCAGGACCGTTCC
>JBGQGI010000217.1:0-3567 GCA_041497375.1 Candidatus Dormibacteraceae bacterium
GGAGGTTTGCAGGAGGATCGAATGAAGGACAGGACCCCGGTCGTCAAGCAGCTGTACCGGCTCAGCGTTGAGCCGCGCGTCGTCGAGCGTCTGGCCACGCTCGCCAACCGGACAGGCGAACCGCGGAGCCGGCTCGCCACGCGGCTCTTCACGGACGCCGTGCTGTCGGCAAAGCCGGCTGGAGTGCGAACCGCGAAGAAGGCGCGGGACTAGTCCGTAGCCACGCTCCCATTGTGCTCGGCGTCGACTGAGTGGCCTCCGGGCGGGTCGGCGTACATGGCCTCGACCTCGTCCTTGTACTTGGTATGGATGACGCGCCGCTTCAGCTTCATCGTCGGGGTCAGCTCTTCGGACTCGGGCGACCATTCGGCCGGGAGGATCGTGAATCTCTTGAACTGCTCGATCCGCGACAGGTGAGTGTTCGCGACGGTGAGCGCACGCCGGACCTCTGCGATCGTCGATGGATGCTCGGACAGCTCGGCCATCGACGATGCGGCGATCCCGTGCGCTTTAGCCCACATCGGCGCAACCTGCGGGTCCAGCACGACCAGCACGGTGATGAAGCTGTGCCCGTCGCCGATGGCGACCGCTTGCCCGATGATCGGGCTCGACTTGGCCACTGCCTCGAGGTTTGCAGGCGAGATGTTCTTGCCTGACGAGGTGATGATCAGCTCCTTCTTCCTGTCGACGATCCTGTAGTGACCGTCTGGCCCCAGCTGGGCGATGTCGCCGCTGTGCACCCAACCGTCGGAATCGATCGCCTCAGCCGTCTTTTCCGGGTCGCGGTAGTAACCAACCATCACGTTCCCGCCGCGGATCAACAGCTCTCCATCCTCACCTAAGCGAGCCTCCACGCCCGGCATTGGTACGCCGACCGACGGCGCGCGGTGATCGTTGACCGGCACCGTCGTTGCCGGACCTGTGAGCTCGCTCATGCCCCAGACCTCGTACAGCGGCATCCCGAGCGCGGCCCAGAACTCATGCACCTCGGGCCGGCAAGGCGCTGTGCTGGTGATTGCCAGATGGCAGCGCTCAAGGCCGATCTTGGAGCGCAGCAGCATGAATAGCGGTTGGGCGCGTTCCACCACCGAAGCGAGCTCAGCAGGCACGGGCTGCCCGTCGCGTTTCAGCTTGTACGCCTGCATGGAGGCGGCCAACGCTCCTTGCGCCATCTGACGCTTCGTCTCGTCGGGCTCGGCGCCCAGGCCTGCGTTGATGCCGGCCATCAGCTTTTCCCAAACCCGCGGCACTCCGACAAACGCCGTCGGCCTGGCTTCGAGCAGGTATGGCAACAGCTCGGCCACGTCGGGGCACAGGTACACCTCGTGTCCGTTGTAGATGCTTCCCCACTGCGAGGTGAAGCGCTCCGCCACATGTGCGAGTGGCAGGTAGCTCACCAGGGTCTCGTTGTGCAGCTCAAGAACCCGGCGTGCCGACTCCAGGGTCCAGACGATGTTGTTATGCGAATACACCACCCCCTTCGGGGGGCCGGTGGTGCCTGAGGTGTAGATCAGTCCGACGGTGTCCTCAGGACCCACCGCACGCGCGGCCGCCTCGAACGCCGCGGGGTCACGCTCGTATGCGGCGCGACCTGCGGCGACCAGCGAATCCCATGACAGGACACCTTCTGGCGCCTCGCCCCGAATGAGGATGAGGTGACGCAGCTTCGGCGTCGACGATCGAATCTGCAGGAATTTCGCCAGGTATGCCTCGTCTTCGGCGAATGCAACCGTCGCCTCGGAATGATTGGCGAGATACTCGACCTGCTCGGGCGCGAGCGTGTTGTAAACGCTGACCGCAGCGCCGCCTGCATGGACGATGCCAAGGTCGGCGATCACGTGTTCGGGGACGTTGCGCGCCATGATCAGCCCGAACTGGCCAGGGCCGAAGCCAAGCCCTTTCAGGGCTGTCGCCACGGCGGCGACCTCAGCGCGATAGCCTTTCCAGTCGAGGCTCTGCCACTCGCCGTCGCGCTTCCAGCGGAGGGCCGGACGATCGCCCCACTTCTTGGCCGCCTCGCCGAAGATCGTGCAGACGGTCTTGCCCGAAACAGCGGCGTCGATATCCGCGCGCTGGGTCATCACGTCCATGTCTTCCACTCCTATTCCTCTGGCACCCCGGGCATTGAAAAGGGGGTCCGAACATCATGCGGCCCCGAGCGTCGACTGTCACGGGGGCGCCTAAACTACTCGCTGGTGGGGCGTCGATGATCTACGTGCGATCGCGGCGGCCGATTGTGACCCTGGGAGCTTCCGGACTTGGCTTCGCCGGGCTTTTTGCGCTGCTGGCCGCGGGCGCGGCGCGCTTGCCGGACGGCTGGCTCGCGTCGGTCGCCCTCGCCGCGGGGTCAATTACGGCGCTGGCCGTGGCCATCTCAGCGGCATTCAAGCTGCGATCTTGGCCGTCGGGAAGGCTCGGCCTCTTCCGCGACAGGATCGTGATCATCCAGGGAAGGCACGAGATCGGGGCAGCCTGGAACCGCATGGAGACGGTGACCCTGGCGGACCCACGCGCTTGGCCAAACGTCCGCCTGACCGATCGCCTGACCATCCACCTTACGCACGAACCACCCGTCGGGTTCATGCCTGCGCAATTTGGGTTGCAGCCTGTAGCCTGCCGCGACCTTGTCCTGCGGCTCCGCGACGACGCCAAGTTGCGTGCCCGCCTGCCGGAATTCGACTCGGTCCGCGACCTGGCGGTTGCAGAGGTTATGGCCGGCGAGCTCATCGAACCCCGCCTGTAGCGCGCGCGGGCATCATGATCCATTCAATGGGCACTCTCCTGGGTCGTGATTTCCTGGATGTCGCCGATCTCGAGGCCGCTCAGCTTCGTGAGGTGCTGGACCTTGCACATGCGATCAAGGCCGGCCGGTGGGCCGAGCGGCCGCTGGAGGGGCGCCACCTCGCCCTTCTGTTTCAAAAGCCGTCGCACAGGACCCGGGTCTCGTTCGAGGTGGGGATTGGGCGCCTGGGGGGGCGGGCGACGAACCTTACCGAGCAGGACGTCCAGCTTGGCGTCAGGGAGACCGTCGGCGACGCCGCCCGCGTTCTCGACAGTTACGTGGATGGCATAGTCGCGCGTTTGCGTTCACATGCAGACCTTCTGGAGCTTGCCGCGACTTCGGAGAAGCCCGTGATCAATGCCTTGACCAATCGTTCTCACCCCTGCCAGATCCTGGCCGACCTAATGACGCTCGAGGAGGTGTGTGGCCCGCTGGCGCAGCAAAAGGTCGTGTATATCGGCGATGGCAACAACATCGCGGTCTCTCTGATGGAAGCCGCGGAGCGCATGGGCTTCTCTTTGACGGTGATCACGCCACCTGGCTACTCCCCACCGGCCGAAGTCGTGGACGGCGAGCTGCCGGCCGGTGGCAAGGGATCCGGGGTTACGCTGAGCACCGACGTGGACGTGGCGGGAGCGACAGCCATCTATACGGACGTGTGGGCCTCGATGGGCCAGGAAAGCGAGCGAGAGTTGAGGCGCAAAGCGTTTGCCGGCTACCAGGTCAACCAGGCGTTGATGGACGCTGCGCCCGGTGCTGTTTTCATGCACTGCCTTCCCGCCCAC
>JBGQGI010000218.1:0-3531 GCA_041497375.1 Candidatus Dormibacteraceae bacterium
GATTCGCGTGGAGGGCACCAGCAGCACGGGAGTGCCGGCGCGCATCGGACCCGGTCGCTCGAGAGCTACCGCCACCGCGCCCCTTTTGACCGCGTCCGCGACGAACGCGTGACCATCCTCATGCAGCCCGCTGACCGCGACGAAGAGATCGCCAGGCTTCACGCGTCGTGAGTCGTAAGCGATGCCGGTCACCTCGACGCCGCCGTTTCCTTCCAGCCTGGCACCAGGCACTCCCTCGGCGATGTCAGCGAGCTTCATACCTGAGGGCAGCATAATCGGCGCGTGATCGCGGACATCGGCGGGCGCCGGTTCGTGTGGGGCAGCCGCACGTACGTCATGGGAATCGTGAACGTGACGCCCGACTCGTTCAGCGGGGACGGCCTCGGCGAGGACCTGGCGGGCGCCGTCGCGCAGGGCATGCGCATGGTCCAGGAAGGAGCCGATTTTCTCGACGTGGGCGGCGAGTCAACGCGTCCAGGCCATGTGCCGATCACGACAGCCGAGGAGATCTCGCGAACTGAAGGCGTGGTGCGGCGCCTGTCACGCGAATCCGGTGTTCCCGTGTCGATCGACACGTACAAGCTCGACGTCGCGGAAGCTGGGGTGGCCGCAGGCGCCACAGTCCTCAACGACATCTGGGGACTGACCCGATCGCCGGCCATCGCCAACCTGGCCGCACGTCACGATTGCGCACTCGTGGTCATGCACAACCAGGACGGCACTGATTACGCCGGCGACCTCATGACCGAGATCAAGCGCTTTCTTCGGGAGTCCGCCAGGCTCGCTGTCATGGCGGGCGTACCGCGTGAGCGCGTGATCATCGACCCAGGCATCGGATTCGGCAAGACGGCGGACCAGAACTGGGTGGTGATGCGCAGGCTCGAAGAGCTGAAAGAGCTCGGGCTCCCGATCCTTATCGGCACGTCACGCAAGTCGTTCATCGGCAAGCTGCTCGATCTGCCTGTCGGCGAGCGGGTCGAGGGCACAGCCGCCACCATCACCGCTGCGGTGCTGCGAGGCGCGGACATCGTCCGCGTGCACGACGTCGAAGCGATGTCGCGCGTCGCGCGAGTCGCCGATCAGATGCGGTGAAGCGCACCGTTGCTTTCCTGGGGTTGGGCACCAACCTTGGCAACAGGCGAAGGAACCTGAGCGCGGCGCGGCGGAGGCTACGTCAAAAAGGGGTGCGCATCGTGCGTCAAAGCAGCGTCATAGAGACAGCGCCCTGGGGTGACACCGACCAGCCGCGGTTCCTCAACCAGGTGGTCGAGGTCGAGTGGGCCGGAACGCCACGCAGCCTTCTTTGGGCCGCCAAGGCCGTGGAGCGAGAGGGAGGCCGGAAGGCCACACGACGATGGGGCCCGCGCATCATCGACGTCGACATCCTCTTGTTCGGCGACGCCCGCGTGTCCGACGGCGACCTCCAGATCCCGCACCCAGGGATCAAGGAGCGGCAGTTCGTCCAGGAATCGCTCCGCGAGCTCGGGGTGAAGCTCCCCTAGGCCGGCCGAGCATTGGTGAACCGGTAGCCGATTCCGGGCACGGCCAGGATGCAAAGCGCGGGTGAGGACAAGTCCTCCCCCGCGGAACCCCCACCTGTTGGCCACCATGCCTGGAGATGTTTGGAGGTCACGCCTGGGTGACGGCCGGAGTAAATCCCGCCTTGAGCTCCACTTAGTCGCGTAATTTGTGCGGCTAGGGCCGCGTGTTACTTAGGCTGGCCGTGCGTTGGTGAATCGGTAGCCGATTCCGGGCACGGCAAGGATGTAGTAGGGCCGCGAGGGCTGCGTCTCGATCTTCCTTCGCAGGTTCCTGATGTGCACGTCGATGACTCTTGTCTCGATCGGGTACTCGTAGCCCCAAATCGAGTTGAGGATCTTCTCGCGGCTCAGGACCTTGCCCGCGTTGCTCGCCAGGAACGTGAGCAGGTCGAACTCGGTGTGGGTGAGCTCAACCTCCTTGTTGGCCTTGTAGATGCGGCGCTCGTTGACGTCGATGAGGAGGTCGCGGAACTCGAGGCGGCTTCGCGTCGCCTCAACCGACTCCAGCCGCGTCCGGCGCAGGTGGGCGGCCATTCGGGCCATGAGCTCCCTGATGCGCAGGGGTTTGGTCACGTAGTCATCAGCGCCGATCTCGAGAGCGACGACGACGTCGATCTCGTCTGACCGGGAGCTCATCATGATCACGGGTACCGTCGGGTCGGACTTGCGCAGCTCGCGACAAACGTCGAACCCGGAGCCGTCGGGAAGCGCCACCTCAAGCAAGACCAGGCTTGGCCGGGCCGACCCAACCTCCCGAAGTGCATCGGTGCCAGTTTCGGCCTCGACCACCTGGTAGCCGTCCTGCGCGCATGCATTCCGCACCTCGCGACGCGTCGTCGCATCAGGGTCCACGATGAGGACCTTGCGCGACGATTCGGTGGCGCTGATCATCGTCCAATACTAACTGATCTGAAGGATTGTTAGGATATGTTGCGTTTCAGACCCCGAACGCCTAACCGCGCCTTCTTCTCGATGTCGAGCAGCCGGGCGCCGGCCGCCGACAGGACGATCTCCCACGCTCCGGCGTAAGCGACCTCCTCTCCACCGTACTCGGCTTTGAAGAACCCGAGACCGTGCCATGGATGCTCCGGACCCGCGCCGGGAGGCGGCACTCCCCACAGGTCGTAGTCGCGGCAACCGGCCTCGGCCGCCGCGCTGATACCCGCCCACCACGCAAGGTCGTTTCCCATCAGTTCCGGGTGTGCGCCTGTTCGACCCGCAAACAGGTGATACGCCCGGCCGCCGTGGCGGGCCACCAGCACCGCCGCCAAACCTTCGTGCGTCTCGGGGTGACGCGCGACGTAGGTGCGGCACCACGGAAGCTGCTCGAGCAGCAGCTCGTAGTACGCGCGCGCCGGCAGGCTGATCGACTCTCGACGCTCAACCGCTGCGGACTGGCGCGCAAGCTCGGCGGCGTCCTTGCCTTCCTCGACCACAGCGCCGCGCTTCAGGCCGGTGCGAATGTTGTAACGGCGACCCTGTTTGAAGGACGCGAGCATCTCGTCGGGGGGTTTTAGCTCGAGGATCCGCGTGTGCTCGGGCTGGGTGGGTTTACCTCTTATGAATCTCCGTTCCGCGAGGACCCCGCCAAACGCTGGCGGCGCCTCGGGCTCAAGGCGCAGCTTCGCAATCTTCGCGCCGCGCGCCCATTCGACGAGAGCATCGATCGACCCAGGAGTCGCGGGCAGAGGACCGCGCGGAACGTAGGCTTCGCGAACCGGTCCCACGCCGCGAAGCTGGATGCTCGCCATTGCACCATCACCAAGCCTCACCCGCTGGACGCTCCAACCGGCTCGTGACTGCACCTCTCCCCAGCCCCAGGTCTGCAGCAATGGAGTAGGAGAAGCTTGCTTTTCCAGGTCGCGATCCCAATCCGCAGCGCCGGCGGTCATCCGATCTCCGGGATTGCCACGGATCCCTCCTCGAGATGTCCTATGTCGTTGACCCCGCTGACGAC
This sequence comes from Candidatus Dormibacteraceae bacterium, assembly GCA_041497375.1. Lineage (GTDB taxonomy): Bacteria > Chloroflexota > Dormibacteria > Dormibacterales > Dormibacteraceae > Palsa-872. The sequence goes on from JBGQGI010000218.1 coordinate 3,499, forward strand.
CACCCGGCCATTGCGCCTTTCGAGCACCGACAC
>JBGQGI010000219.1:0-3511 GCA_041497375.1 Candidatus Dormibacteraceae bacterium
ATGGGCACTCCGATTTGGTCGCACGACGGCATCATCTGCACTGGCGAGTCCTACAAGAATGTCGTGAAGCTCACCTTCTCCAAGGGCGCGTCTCTGAAGGATCCGGCCCGTCTCTTCAACTCGAGTCTCGACGGAAACGTACGCCGCGCGATCGACATCCGCGAAGGAGAAGAAGTTGACGAGTCCGCCTTCAAGGCGCTCGTTCGCCAAGCGGTCGCCCTCAACGGTACAGTTCTGGCAAGTCGAAACCTTCGAAGAAAGCGAAGTCCTAAGGGATTCCGCCCCTGAACAGGTCCGAGCTGGACGGACACAAATAAGGTGTGATGCGCGCCCGCTTGTTTAGTGCGCTGGGGGCTGCGCCCTGACTTCCAAGAAACGTCGGGCAGCCACTCCAGCCCACACCAATTCCACGACGCCGAAAGGCCAAGCGCCGGACAGGAAGCCGTAAGCGCTTGACAAGAGACATCCGAATGCAAATGCGACCACATAATTGGCGTGCCGCCGCTCTAGTGCGTACATGACCATCATGAATGTGAGCGCAATTACCCCGAATATCGTGATGCCCGGAATGCTCATCGTTACCTCCCGATCGGAACCCTGTCTTCCCAGCGCTGGGTTGGAATCTGCTCTGTTGTCGCACCAACGCTGGTCCAGCCTGAGCTGAGCTCCCTGACAACCGTGGCAACGCTGAGCCCCGTGGCATTGTTCGCTGCGTGTTTGTATTGAATCGCACCTTGCCTCGGCTCAAGTACCGGGTTAGTGACCCCCGTGGCCGCCCTTGGCGCCGGCGCCGGCGAACTTCGCGGGATCCTTGTCGAATGTCCCCTTGCAGCCGGCGGAGCAGAAGTAGAAGGCCTTGCCGTTGTGGAAGGACCGGTATTCGGCGGTCGCAGAATCGACCGTCATTCCGCATACGGGATCGATGGCAGCGGTTTTCTCACTCATGTCGTCTCCTTGGCCCGTTGGGGCATGTTCTTGCATAGCTAGGTCATCCGCACCGACCTCGACCTTCGGCTCAGCCGCTGAGCCGGCGACGGCGGCTGATTGAACCGGCTTCGATGTGAACCCGCGAAGGCGGTTCGAGTTGGAGACCACTGACAGCGAGCTCATCGCCATTGCGGCCGCCGCGATCATTGGGCTCAACCGTAGACCGACGAACGGATAGAGAACGCCGGCAGCAATCGGTATGCCGATCACGTTGTAGGCGAAGGCGAAAACGAGATTCTGGCGGATGTTGCGCATGGTGGCGCGGCTTAGCTGGACTGCCGTGCTGACACCGGTGAGGGCGCCAGAGATGAGGGTGATGTCCGATGACTCGATCGCGACATCGGTGCCAGTCCCGATCGCCATGCCTACGTCGGCCTGAGCCAGCGCCGGCGCGTCGTTGATGCCGTCGCCGACCATGGCCACACGCCTTCCCTCGGACTGCAGCCGCCGGATTTCCGCAGCCTTGCGGTCAGGTAGGACTTCTGCGAGCACGCGCCCGATACCCACCTGGCGCGCGATCGCGGCCGCGGTGCGCCGGTTGTCGCCAGTGATCATCACGACTTCGAGACCAAGTCCGCGCAGGCTGGCCACCGCGGCCACGGACTCCTCCTTCAGCGTGTCGGCGACGGCGATAACGCCCGCTGGCTTGCCGTCGACGGCGACAAGCAGCGGCGTCTTACCGTCGGCCGCGAGGCGATCGGCCTCCGCCTCCAAAGCGGTGGTATCGATGCCGCCATCAAGTAGGAGGGCGGGGTTGCCGATCAGGATCGATCGACCGTCGACCTTAGCGCGGACGCCCTTGCCGGTGACTGAATCGAATCCGGCCGGCTCGCTCAGGATGATCTCACGGGACCGGGCTCCGGCCACAACCGCCGCAGCCAGCGGGTGCTCGGACGGCCGTTCAGCCGAGGCCGCCAGCCGCAAGAGCTCGTCCTCTTTAATGTCCCCTTCGGTGAGGACATCGGTGATCGCGGGTTGGCCGCGGGTGATCGTGCCCGTCTTGTCCAGCACGATGCTGTCCAGCTTGTGCGCAGTCTCGAGGGCCTCCGCCGATCGGATCAGGATGCCCTGCTCGGCTCCCTTGCCAGTCGCCACCATGACCGAGAGCGGAGTCGCCAGGCCGAGGGCGCACGGGCAGGCGATGATGAGCACCGCGACCGCGGCCACCATCGCCGAGGTGAACGCGGGTTGGGGCCCAAACAGGAACCAGGCCACGAACGTCCAGATCGCGATGCCGATCACTGCGGGTACGAAGTAGCTGGAGACCGAGTCTGCGAGGCGCTGAATTGGCGCCTTCGAGCCCTGTGCTTGCTGGACCAGCTTGATGATCTGGGCGAGCATCGTGTCCCGGCCGACCCTGGTGGCTCGGAAACGGAATGAACCCGTCCGGTTGATGGTCGCGCCGATCACGGTATCGCCGGCCCGCTTGGTAGCCGGGATCGGCTCGCCGGTGACCATCGACTCATCGACTGCTGACTCGCCGTCCACGACCTCGCCGTCGACCGGGATCTTCTCGCCGGGGCGGACGATGACGACGTCGCCTGCGACCACATCCTCGACCGGGATATCGGTCTCGGTGCCGTTGCGGACCACGCGTGCGGTGCGCGCCTGGAGCCCGATCAGCTTTCGAATAGCGGCCCCGGTGCCGGCCTTGGCGCGCGCCTCGAAAAGCCGGCCCACCAGGATCAGCGTGATGATCACACCCACTGCCTCGAAGTACACCTCGCGGAGCCCGGCCGGCAGGATCGCCGGAGCCACGGTCACCACCAGGCTGAATCCGAACGCCGCTGAGCTGCCGAGCGTGATCAGCGAATTCATCTCAGCCTGGCGGTGGGCGAGGCTGAGCCAGCCGGTGCGGTGGATGGGCCAGCCAGAGTAGAACATCACGGGCGTAATCAGCGCCAGCTGCAACCACTGGTTGGCCAGGATCCCGACTGGGAAAAAGTTGCCCGCCATGACTGCGAACAGCACTGGAGCCGTGAGCACTGCGCCCACCGCCGCGCGCCGCGTGAGATCTCTGATCTCGGCCTTGCGCTCGGCCATCTCGTGGTCCTCGTTTAGCTGGTCCGGCTCATTCGCGACGTCAGGCTCGGAGCGGGGTGAATCGTTCTCTCGAGTGACGGCCACGGTTGCTCCGTGACCGTTGGCCTGCGGCTCGACGATCAGCTTGCCGTGGATCATGTTCATCCCGCAGGCGAACCCGAACTCACCGGCACGGTCCGGCAGGAGCTCGACGGTCGTCTGCGCGTATGCGGAGAGCGACCTGTTCAGAGCAAAGTCAGGAAAGACCACCCGAGAGGTGCACTCGCCGCTCTCTTGGCGGTCGAAGACGATCCGCAGTGGAACGCCCTGGCGAACGCGCACCAGGTCGGGTGAGTAGCCACCCTTCACGGTCACCTTGACTTCCTGAACGTTCCCGACCAGGTCTGTCGAATGCGCCTTCTTGGGCCCGAAGAAGAACCAACCCAGCAAACCGGTCAGCGCCAATCCACCTGCGACAACAGCGATGTCCACAGCACTCATC
>JBGQGI010000220.1:0-3482 GCA_041497375.1 Candidatus Dormibacteraceae bacterium
CAGGCGTGGTTTCAGCAGGAATGAGGGTTCGCCGCGCAACCGCGCGGAGAACAGTCGCCTGGCTGACGCCCAGACGCTCGGCCGCCTCCCTCGAACTGATCAATCTGTGCAAGACGTGTGCAGGACTAACGCAGCATCATAACGATCGGATCGCGACTTGGTGCCCCCTTGGTTTTCCCCTAGCGAAATCGTCCTTATGTCGCTGAAAATGCACCTGGATCAGCTATAGTGCTCATGAATTCCGCGCCTAAACTCCTGCAAGAGGGCGAATCAGACGCCGCAAGGAGACCTTCGGAAAGGATGGAGCGTAGGAGCGGTCTCAACCGAATAGGAACTCACCCCCCGCAGCCAAGCTCGGTGCCGGTGTCGAGAAATCGCCCGGCCCGAGCCTTTTTATAGGGTCACCCGACTTGTTTCTGCCAGTGGGCCGCCCACTCGTTGACGCCTTCCTGCCACGGCCTGAGCGCGGCGGTGCGCACCGACCGGAGGCAACCGTTGAGCGGGCGCGCAGCCGGCGCCGCCAGCTCGGCGGTGGTGACCGGCTCGACGTTGGCCTCCACCCCGCAGGCGGCCAGCGCTGCGCGAGCGAACTCGTCCCAGCCGCAACAACCATCGGCGACGGCGTGAACCACCCCACTCAGCTCGTCGGCGGCGAGCTTGATCGCAGCGACCGCCAGGTCCCGTGCATATGTGGGGTTCACACGTTGGTCGGAAACCACGCGGATCCGCTCACCGCGACGGGCCCTCTCGACTATGCGCTGGGGAAAGCTCCCGCCCTTGATCGCCGAACCCCTGTCCCCGAAGACCGCGGCAGTCCGGATCACAAGGGCGCCCGGCAGGGCCGCCAGGACCGCCTTTTCGCCCTCGAGCTTGGACCTGCCGTAGACACCGAGGGGCCGGGCCTCGTCCTTTTCTATGTAAGGCCGGTCGAGGCGGCCGTCGAAGACGAAGTTGGTGGAGAAGTGGACCAGCCGTGCGCCATGGCGGCTGCAGGCCAGCGCCGCGTTCCCTGCGCCGGCGGCATTCACGGCGTACGCGAGTTGCGGTTCGACCTCGGCTTTGTCGACAGCGTTATAGGCAGCGCAGTTGAATACGACCTGGGGCCGGTGTTCGAGGCAAGCAGCCTCGACGGCGTCCAGGTCCGACACCGACAGCTGCAGGCGCGAAAAGCCCACTGCGTCCGGCAGGAGCCGGACGAGCTCCGAGCCCAGCTGTCCCCCTGCCCCCAACACAAGCGTTTTCACAATTTGGCACGGTATCAACAAACGAGATCGGCCAAACTACGGCAGCTTTTAAGTAATCGCTTTACAGTTGCAGACAGGTAATGATCGGGAAGACCTGTGGCGGCGCATGCGTCGCCTTGCCGGGTAGTGGTAGCTAAGTGCGCAATCTGGAGGTGCTGCCAGCTGGTGAGCCGGCCGCTCGCCGAGTGCACGTACTGATCGTTCAGGACCATCCCCTCCTGGCGTCCGCGCTCGCCCGCGTCCTCGAAGGACAGCCAGATTTCGCAGTTTCCGGCGTTTCCGCGACCGGGGCCGACGCCGTGAAGTCGGCGGCGCTGCACCGGCCTGATGTGGTGCTGATGGACTTCCGCCTCCCAGACGTGACCGGGCCGGAGGCCGCGCGCATGATCCAGAGCGAGCACGCCGAAGCAGCGATCGTCTTCCACAGCGCAGACGAGTCGGAGACGGCCCTGCTGGACGCTGTCGACGCCGGCGCCACTGCCTACCTGACCAAGGATGCGACCGCTGATCAGATCATCGAGGCGGTTCGCAAGGCATCGAGGGGCGAGGTCCTGATCCCGGTCGAGCTGTTCGCCCGTGCGATCGCCCGGCAACGCGGCGCCGTCACCAAGCGGCGTGAGCGCGAGCAGCTCATCGCGGAGTTCACCCCCCGCGAGCTCGACATCCTCCACCTGCTGGCGGAGGGACTTGACACCACCGCGATGTCGAAGAGCCTCGGTATCGCCCCCCACACGGTCGAGTGGCACGTCCGCCACGTGATCGAAAAGCTGCAGGTCCACTCAAAGCTTCAGGCGGTGATTGCGGCCGCCCGGAAGGGGCTGATCGAGCTCTAGCGGCTTCGACAGGCCATCCGGTTATAGGGGTGGTGCGCCGTGCTCCTGCATGGCGACAAACCAGGCGCTTCAGCGTAGTACGAGAGGGTGCAGCTTCGACGAGGGCCTCCGACGGCCCCGCTACCGCCTGTCAAGACGCATACGCTCCGGGTGCTCGAGGCCCCCGGCGGGCCTCCTCGAGCGCTGCGGCGGCGGACGAGCTGGATCGCTGTCGACGGCTACTTCTTTCGTGTTGTGGCCGGGGTTCTCTTGGTCTACGTCCCGGTCGCGATCGTCCTCGGTTTTGTCATGGCCAACTGGAGCGCCCAGACGAGCATCGACAGCGCCAAGTTCCGCGCCGAAGCCACCGCCGAGAGCGCAGCGGTCCGCATCAACGACTTTGTCGCTGAGCGCAGGGCCCAGATTCGGTCGGTTGCCGACAACAATGTGGATGAGCTCACGACGCCAGACCTCACCGCCAGGCTGGTTGCCACCTCTGTGGACCAGTCGTCATTCGTGGGCATGCAAATCTACGACCTCAAGGGCAAATCGATCGCCGTTTCCACGCCCGGATTGGACCTCTCCCCCACGCCCACCGGCTCCACATTCGTCAACAGCCTCAGCGTCGAGACGATGGGGCCCGTGGCTCTTCACGGGCCGGCCGGCCTCGAATGGATCATGACTGCGCCGATCGTCGGCTCGGACAGCAAACCGCAAGGCGTCGCCGTCGGCGACCTGAACGTCGCAGTGCTGGGCAGGCTCCTCAACCCCTACGGCCTGGACGTCTCCACAGTCGCCGACCAGGAGATGCACCTGATCAACGCGCAGCACCGACTTCTGTACAGCTCCGCCTGGGGCGTCCTCAAGGATGAGAGCGCGATCGTGCCTAAAGGGGCGCTCACGGTTCCGGCCGAGGGGGCAATCTACGACCAGGCGATGTCGGCCGGCGCCGGAGCCGGCCAGCTCGTCGACTACCGGCATCATTCGGTGTTCTCTGGGTACGAGCCGATCCCGGCACTGGGGTGGGTGGTAGTTGCATCCATCGAGACGGCAACTGCATTGGCACCGGTCCAGGCCCAGGAGCTTCGAACCTCGCTGCTCCAGGGCCTCAGCACCCTGCTTTTGATCGGTTTCGCAATCGTCCTGGCGATCCTGACCACAAAGCCGATCATCGCGCTGGCTCGTGCCGCGACCCTGGTCGAAGCCGGAGATCTCACGGCAAGGGTGAACCTGAAAGGCGGCGGCGAGGTCCGCCGGCTCAATGACGCGTTCAACGCCATGGTCGAGCGTCTCAGCGGCGTTCTGTTCCGCCTTCGTGGTGAGGTCACGGAGTCCGCGGCCAAGCTGTCCGCGGTGGCCGAGCAGCTCGCGTCAGCCACTTTCGAGCAGACCACAGCGGCCACCGCGACCTCAGCCAGCATGGAGG
>JBGQGI010000221.1:0-3403 GCA_041497375.1 Candidatus Dormibacteraceae bacterium
CTCAAGACCGGGGTCTAAGTAACTGTCCACGTCTGCGGCCCTCAGACTCACCGGGATCGTCAAGACCTACGGTGAGCTGAGGGCCAACGACGGCGTGGACCTCGACGTCCAGTGGGGCGAGGTTCATGCCTTGCTCGGCGAGAACGGCGCCGGCAAGTCGACCCTGATGAACGTCGTCTACGGCCTCGTACGTCCGGACTCGGGGACCATCGAGTTCGACGGGAAGCAGGTCCAGGTCCACAGCCCAACGGACGCGATCCGCCTCGGGATCGGCATGGTCCACCAGCACTTCATGCTCATCCCGGTGCTCACCGTCGCCGAGAACATCGTCCTCGGTCACGAGATCCAGAACGCCGGTGTGATGGACCTCGACCGCGCCTACAAGACCGTGCGCGAGCTGTCGGAGCGTTACGGCCTGGAGGTCGACCCCAGGGCGCGAGTCGAGGCTCTCTCAGTTGGGATCCAGCAGCGAGTCGAGATCCTGAAAGCGCTCTACCGCGGCGCACGCCTGCTCATCCTCGACGAGCCGACCGCAGTCCTCACCCCCCAGGAGATTGCCGGCCTGTTCGAGATCGTCCGCAACCTGACAGCCCAAGGCAACGCGGTCATCTTCATCACCCACAAGCTGGCCGAGGTGATGCAGATCGCCGACAAGATCACCGTGATGCGGCGGGGCAAGGTGGTCGCGACCACCACCCCGGAGGAATCGAAGCCACCGGACCTGGCGCGAATGATGGTGGGCCGGTCGGTTCTGTTGCGGGTCGAGAAGCAGCCGGCCAAGCCCGGCGACGTTTTGCTTCGCGTCGAGGATCTGGTGGTCATGGACCGCCGTCGCGTTGCAGTCGATCACGTCAGCCTGGAAGTGCGGGCGGGCGAGATCCTTGGCGTTGCCGGGGTCGAGGGCAACGGCCAGATCGAGCTGGTGGAATCGATTGTCGGCCTCCGCCCTGCTCGGACCGGACATGTTCGGCTGGGCGCTCATGAAGTTACCCACCGATCGACGCGCACCCGGCTGCACAGCGGGGTTGGGCTGATCCCCGCCGACCGCCACAGGCAAGGAATCATCCTCGAGCTGCCGATCGCGGACAACCTGATCTTGAACCGATACGACCTGCCGCCTTACGAGCGCTGGACGGTCAGACAGTTCCGCGCCATCCGCGCCACCGCCGAGCGCTTGATCAAGACCTTCGACATCCGCGCTCAATCACCCGACCAGCCGGCCGCGTCCTTGTCGGGCGGCAACCAGCAGAAGCTCGTCGTGGCGCGCGAGCTTGGAACCGGTCCGAAAGTGCTGATCGCCAGCCAGCCGACGCGCGGCGTCGATGTGGGATCGATCGAGTTCATTCACCGCCAGATCGTCAGCCAGCGAGACGCCGGCCTTGGAGTTCTGCTCGTGTCGTCAGAGCTCGACGAGGTGCTCGCACTGGCCGACCGCGTGGCGGTGATGTATCGCGGTCGCATCGTCGCAGTGTTGGCTGCAGCAGAGGCGGAGCGGGACCACATAGGTCTTTTGATGGCCGGAGCGGCATGACGCGAGGGCGGATCGACTGGCTGATCAACGCGATTGTCGTCCCACTCGCATCGGTGGCCGCCGGCTTCGTTGTTGCAGGAGTAGCTGTCGCCGCCACGGGTGCGGACCCCCTGGCCGCCTTCACCGCACTCTTCCAGGGAGCTATCACCAATCGCAACGCATTTCCGGAGACGCTCGTTTCGACCGTGCCCTATGTCTTTCTCGGCCTGGGTGTGGCGCTTGGATTTCGCGCCGGCCTCTTCAACATCGGAGCTGAGGGCCAGTTCTATATCGGAGCGTTGAGCGGGGTCTTCATCGCGTACTCCGTCCACGGCCTGCCCGCGGTCATCGAAGTTCCGCTTGCGCTACTGGCTGGTATGGCCGGAGGATTTGCGTGGTCGGCGATTGCCGGGTTCTTGAAGGCCCGTTTCGGGGCGCATGAGGTGATCACCACGATCATGCTCAATTACGTCGCCTTTCTCGTCGCGAACTATCTGGTCGATACGCCCGGCCTGATGCTGGCTCCGAATGTATCGACACCTCGAACACCCGATGTCGACGTCAACGCGGTGCTGCCGATCATCTTCGCCGGCAGCCGCCTGCATTTCGGTTTCATCGTGGCGCTCATTGCAGTACCTCTCGTCTGGTTCCTCATCCAGCGGACCACCACGGGCTTTGAGCTACGCGCCGTCGGATTCAACCCGGGCGCAGCGCAAGCGGCTGGAATCTCCGTCGGTCGAACCATGGTCCTGGCAATGGGTCTATCCGGGGCGCTGGCCGGAGCAGCCGGCATCGTCCAGGTGCTCGGGGTCCAGCACCACATGACAGATACCGTGGCCGCCGGCTACGGCTTCGACGCGATCGCCATCGCCCTGCTGGCGCGGTCCAACCCTTGGGGAGTCCTGCCTGCAGCCCTGCTTTTCGGCGCCCTACGAAGTGGCGCCAGCTTCATGCAGCTGCAGACCGACGTCTCGGCCGACCTGATCTCGATCGTCCAGGCCTCGGTGATCATCTTCGTCGCGGCGCCCGCGATCGTGCGGTGGATCTTTCGCTTACGGCCTGAAGCCGCGGGCTCGCTTCAGATCACCGGCCGGGAATCTTAGGTGCGGGTGTGAGCACATTTCTCAGCCAGCTGGACCCTGTGAGCCTTCTGTCGATCACCCTGGTGACTGCGACCCCGCTGACGCTGGCGGCCCTCGGCGGCATGGTGTGCGAGCGGTCGGGAGTCGTGAACATCGCTCTCGAGGGCATCATGCTCACCGGCGCTTTCGTCGGCTACGCGGCAGCGTTCGCCACACACAATCTGTGGCTGGGCGTGCTGGCCGCGATTCTGGCCGGGATGCTGATCGCCGCGTTGCACGCGGTCCTTTCGATCAGCTTCCTCGTTGATCAGATAGTGAGCGGGACTGTCATCAACATCCTCGCAGTCGGCATCACGGGGGTGTTTTATCGAAACTTCATCGAGTCGCAGAACACCGCGGGTCCGGGAACGCTCCCGCAGTGGAACATCCCGCTGCTGTCGCAAATACCGGTGCTCGGTCCGATCTTTTTTCAGAACCAGTTCGTCACGTACGCGATGCTGGCGCTCATCGTGATCGTGCACTTCACTCTCTTCCACACCGTCTGGGGCTTGCGCTCGCGGGCATGCGGCGAGCATCCGCTGGCGGCGGAGACGGCCGGGATCAACGTCTACTTCGTGAGGTACGTCAACGTGATCGCCTCGGGCGCGTTGGCAGGGCTTGGCGGGGCCTACTTCAGCCTGCAGCAGATCGGCAACTTTCTACCAGGCATGACCGGAGGCCGGGGATTCATCGGGCTGGCGGCCATGATCTTCGGCCACTGGACGCCGGTGGGCGCCTTCCTTGCGTCTCTGCTGTTTGCAGGGTCGGACCA
>JBGQGI010000222.1:0-3389 GCA_041497375.1 Candidatus Dormibacteraceae bacterium
CGAAGGCGCTGGTGGCGACCACGACGCGAAATTCTTTCGAGGCAAAACCGTCCTGGATGCGGCGCCGGCTCACATCCGGCAGGCGGCCGTGATACGGCGCGGCTGGAAAACCCCATCGGGTGATGGCGGCGGCGGTGGTCTCGGCTCCTTTGACGGTGCCTGTGTAGACGAGCGCACGGCCGTTGCCCGGATCTAGACGGCGGCGAAGCTGTTCGAGACGGTCGCGGGCTCCTTTCGCCTGCAAAGCTTCCAACCGCAGGTTCGGGCGGTTGAATCCTGTGACCACGACCAGGGGCTCGCGCAGCCCGAGATTGGATGCGATGTCCTTGCGCACCTCGGGGGTGGCGGTGGCCGTGAATGCGCCAATGGGCGGGCGGCCGCACGCCTCGAGAGCGCCGCCGATAAGCCTGTAGTCAGGCCGGAAGTCATGGCCCCACGTCGAGATGCAGTGCGCCTCATCGACGATGAAGCGCCTCACCGCCATCGTGGCCAGGCGATCGGTGAAGCCCGGCCGGCTGAAGCGTTCAGGGGCCACGTACAAGAGCTGGTAGTCGCCCCGCGACGCCGCTTCGAGGCGCCTGCGCTGTTCAGCTGAGTCCAGCGTCGAGTTGATGAACGCAGCGCGAACCCCGTGCGCTACGAGCCGGTCGACCTGGTCCTTCATGAGCGCGATGAGTGGCGAAACCACGACAGTCAGCCCATCGCTGAGAATTGCCGGCACCCAGTAGCTGAGGCTCTTGCCCGAGCCTGTGGGGGCGACCGCGAGCACATCGCGACCGCGCATCTGTGCTTCCACGACCTCGGCCTGACCAGGCCTGAACGCTTCCAGGTGGAAGACATCGCGCAGCACTTGCTGGGGAGTCATGAATCCAGTGTGGGGCACCACCCGGCTGCCCACCAGCCGCCCTTAACAACCGCTGCTCCGGGAGCCGATGCGATCGGAGTCCGGGCCCACAACCTACCATCGCAGCCGTGAGGCTTTGGAATCCCTTCGGTCTTCGCGAGCTCAACGCCCTCTGGAAGGATCCTGTCTTTCGCGGCCGCGGCGTGCCTCGCGGCGATGGGCGCTCGGTGTTGCTCGTGCCTGGATTCCTATCGGGCGATTGGTCGCTGCGCCTTCTTCACGGCTGGCTTCAACGGATCGGTTATCGCTCGTACCTGTCTGGGATCTATGTCAACGCGTTCCATTCGGAGCACATGCTGGCCGGACTACGCCACCGCATGGCGGAGATCCTGAAAGACGACGACGCACCGGTAACGTTGATCGGCCACAGCCGCGGCGGGCTCTTGGCCAAGGTGCTCTCGCAGCGCCGTGCCAAAGACGTGGAACAGGTGATCACGCTCGGATCACCGCTCGCCGACGTCACCGACCTCGCGCTGATGACCCGTGCGGCGGTTGGCGTGGTGACGACGGCGAACGAGCTCGGATTCGGCAGGCGTCTGCGTGCTGAAGGACGCTTCGCGCACGACCTGAGGATTCCACCGGTGGTGCCCACGACGTCGATCTACACGCGCTCAGACGATGTCGTGAACTTCCGAAGCTGCATCCGGCCTGACATTCCTGCCATCTCGGTGTGGGGCACCCACAACGGCCTGGTCGTCAACCCCGAGGTGTACAGGCTTGTTGGCCGCCTTCTTGCGCGGCCTCGACGCGCCGCGAGCTGACCGAGCGCGTCGTTTGGTCGGGACAGCCGCCCGCGTGAAATCGGCGACCGCCTCACCCAGGTGCCGGCCGAACTCGTGGAGATCGGGCACCAGGTCGCGGTCGGCGACCAGGCCGAAATGGACGCTGCCGTTGTACGAGACGATTGCCACGGAGAGCCCCAGCGAGTGGTAGATGGCCAACAGTGGCCAGACGTCGAGAAGCTCTGCGCCGCCTGTATAGAAAGGAAACTGCGGGCCCGGGATGTTGGTGGCGACCAGGTTGATGACTGCCTGGCGCGACCACTGGGCCTGTGAGGTCACAACCCGACCAGCCAAAGCCTGGATCGTCGCGGGCGCGAAGTTCGCGAGGTTGGTCAACGTATGCGCTGCTACTGCTTGTCGCGACCGCTTCAGGTCACCGGTCGCCGCCGTAACCAGGCCCAACCGTTTCTCAGGGGTCATCGGCGACAGCGGCACCTCCACCACCATCCCGCTCACCAGATTGCCCAGCTTGAAGCGGTATGAGTCATCGCGCACGCTCACAGGAGCGAACACTCGCAGCACATCGGGCACCGCTTCACCACGCTCTTCGAGCCAGCGGCCGACCGCCTCGCCGATGACAGCGAGGACAACGTCGTTTACGGTGCCCCCGAACGCAGATTTGACGTCTTTGAGGTTCTGCAGTGGCACCTTGACCGCGTGGACTCGGCGGTGCGGCCCGATTTTTTCGTTGAAGAACATCGGGCTGCCTGGGCGCAGCCAGGCTAGGGCCAGCTGCAAGCCGCCGGACCACGGGGATCGCAATATGGTCTCGACCAGCTCTTGCGGCCGGACCTGCGCCATCTTCTTCAGCACGTCGAGAGGCGACAGCTCCGCAACGATGCGTCGAACAAGGTCTCCTTGTGTCGGCGCCGGGCGGGCCTTCCACTTCCGCGGCTTGGCATATTTCGCGGGCTCCCGTTCGGGGTCGAACAACAACGTTGCAAGGTCCACAGTCGAGATACCGTCGACCATCGCATGGTGGACCTTGTTGACGACCGCAACGCGGCCGCCGCTCAGCCCTTCGACAACCGTCATCTCCCATAAGGGCTTGCTGAGATCCAGGGGCCGGGCGAAGACGCGCGCCGTGTAATCGCGCAGGGCGGCATCGTCTCCCGGACTTGGAAGCGCGGCGCGGCGGACGTGGTACGAGAGGTCGAAGTCCGCGTCATCGACCCATACCGGATTGCCGAGGTTGCCCGGCAGCCACATCACCTTCTGGCGGTAGCGCGGCACCAGGTGGAGGCGTTCCTCGACGGTTCGCGCCAGGCCCAAGGCACCCCTGCCTCCTTTGAACTGCGGCGTGCCTTCGAATATGTAGGTGGCGCCTATGTGCAGAGGCGCTTCGTGGCGCTCGCCGTACAAGTACCAGGAGTCGAGCCCGGTAAGCGGCTCGAAGTGGGTGTCGCTCATGAATTCCCCCAGCGCGGATTCTCGCACGCGCCGGTTCGCCCTCATACGTTTACATTGCCGCGGATGACGGCGCTGGCGATCGGACTGGCATTGGCCGCGGCGGCGCTTCATGGCACGTGGAACGTGCTCGTCAAGGTGAGCGGCGACCCGATGCGCACATTCCGTCGCGCCACAGTGGTCGCGGCGCTGGTGATCACGCCGATCACCGCGGTCGTGTGGGCCTTCTCCGGCCGGCCCTCGATCACGCCGGCGGTCGCAGGTCTGGCGGCCCTCTCCGCACTGTTCGAGCTCGC
>JBGQGI010000223.1:0-3386 GCA_041497375.1 Candidatus Dormibacteraceae bacterium
AGCCGGCAGGACCACGACCAGCACGGCGCCAAGCAGCCGGACAAAAAAGCGTTCCCACAGTCTGATAGCGGCAGCTTCTGCCGGTCCCGCTGGCGCAATCTTCAAACTCACCACCTCAGGCGCGCGAGGGGCTGGGAGGGGGAGGAGTTGCCTAAGCTCCATGCTCAACCTCTTGCGGGTGATCCCAACCGGAGTCGGCGAGCTCTGCCGCCAGCTCGCCCTGCCGGACGGCTGCGGACGCGATCTCCTGGGCGGTGATCGCCACCGACCGGCTGCCCTCGGCGATGCGCTCGATCGCCAATCCCACCTGATCGGTCGAGGCGCGTTGCTGTTGGTGCGCGGCCTGCATGTGGCCGCCGGCCTTGGCCACTTCCTGCATCAAGCCCAGCCCGCGTTCCATTTGCTTGATGCTCTTCTCGAGAGCCATCACGGTCTCGCTGCTTTGGGTCTGTGCGCCCTCCACGATGGTCGCGATCTGTGCGGCCGCGGCTTTGGAACGCTCGGCCAGCCGCCTCACCTCGTCTGCGACGACCGCGAAACCGCGACCGGCGTCACCGGCGCGCGCGGCCTCGATGGCTGCGTTGAGCGCGAGGAGGTTGGTCTGGTCCGCGATGTCATTGATGAGCTCAAGGATGCCTTCGATCTCGTTGACGCGACTGGCGAGAGCCATGGTTCGATCGCCGGAAGCCCTGAGGTCGGTTTGTGCAAGCTCGAGGCTGGACCGCGCATCGGAAGATTGGGCTGCGACCCGGTTCATGGTGTCGGCCATCGAGACCGTGCTGCGCGCCAGCTCCTCCATGCTTGCGGATGTCGCAGTTGCGGCGGTTGTCTGCTCGAACGTCGCCGCCGCCAGCTCCTCGGCGGCCGTCGACAGCTTGGTCGAGGAATCGGCCACCTCTCCCTGCAAGCGGGACAGCACGCTGCTCAGGCGCTCCAGCATCCCGTTGAACGCAGCGCCGAGCACGCGCATCTCATTGCCGCCGGTGAGGCTGACCCGCGCAGTGAGATCGCCTGCTTCCACCCTGGCTGCGACTCGAGACAGGACGGTGATCGGGCGAATGGTCAGCCTGGCCAGGAACACCGCGAAGGCGACGACGAGCAACATCCCGACAAGGAGAAGGACCAGCGTCACATGTCCCAGGTTGTATGCGGAAGCCAGGCCGGCGGCAACGTCAATCGAGCTGACCACGACCATGTCGGAGCTGTCGATGGGGGCGTAGCCCGCGAACACGTCGCGGTTTCGGTAGTCCGAGATGTGCAATGAGCCCGCGCCGGTGGTGAGGGCCTGGTTCACAACCGCCACCTCTGCCTTCGTTGTCAGCGCGCCTCTCGCAGCGAGGCCGGTGTCGGAGGTCAGCGGACCCCAAGTCGAGCTGATGACCATGAGATGGTCCCCATTCGCTACGTGGACCTCTTGGTCAGAGGCGGAAGATCCGAGGAGACCACTCAACCGAGAAACATTCAAATCGCCAACGACAGTTCCCTGAGAAGCGCCATTCGCTCCGACAATCGGAGCGCTGACAATCCAGACCAGCCCGGTAGCTCCATTGCTGATCGGCTGTTCCGTCGCGATGTAGAGCGCCTGTCCGAACCACAGCATTTGCCCGACTGCCTTGAGGTCGATATCGTCAGCGGTGGCCGCGACAACGGTGCCCGCCGGATCCACGACCTCAATCGCTTCGAAGGACGGGTCGGAGGCGTTCTCCAGTGGGGTGCCGGTGGGTCCGCGTCGGCCGGCCGGAGCGGCCGCTTCACGCGCAAGCTGCGCCAGGTAGGCCTGAGCAGCGGTTATCCATTGTTCGATCCGGTCGGCGGTGGTCGTGGCACTGGCTTGCGTCTGGAGCCTGGCCTCATGCGTGCTTGACTGAAGGCCCTGGGAGTACATGAGGAGGCCCATCGTCATCATCAGGGGCAAGGAGACAAGCAGCGAGGCGGCCAGGACGCGGGTGAAGAACGTATCGGCCGGCCTCCGGGACGGCCGGCGCGCCGGCAACCGCAGCGGGCGGGCCGCGTTGAGAGACAGGGGAATGACGGGCGCGAGGGTCAGCCGGCCGTCCTCACGCGGCTCCTTCCGCTTTCTATGCTCCATTTGGACCCCCGTCCGGTTTTTCCCAGCCGGAACCGGCGAGCGCAGCAGCAAGCTCGCCCTGTCGCGCGGCCGCCGACGCGATCTCCTGCGCGGTGGCGGCAACCGAGCGGCTGCCCTCGGCGATGTGCTCGATGGCAACCACGACCTCCTGTGTCGAAGAGCGTTGCTGCTGGCTGGCGAGCTGCACCTGGCCGCTCACCTCGGTCATCGCCCGCATCATCGCCAGGCCTCGTTCCATCTGCTTGACGCCCTTCTCCAGAGCCATCACCGTTTCGCTGCTCTCGGCCTGGGCGCCCTCGACGAGCTTGGCGATCTGCGCTGCCGCTGCCTTGGACCGCTCGGCCAGCCGTCTCACCTCGTCCGCCACGACCGCGAAACCTCGGCCTGCATCACCCGCTCGCGCGGCTTCGATGGCGGCATTCAACGCGAGGAGGTTGGTCTGGTCGGCGATGTCGTTGATGAGCTCGAGGATGCTTTCGATCTCGTTGACGCGGCCGGCGAGGGCGAGGGTGCGGTCGCCTGACGTCCTCAGGTCGGCCTGGGCCAGCTCGAGGTTTGTCTGCGTCTCGGCGGCCTGGCTCGCGACGCGGTCGACGGTTTCGGCGACCGCCGTCGAGCTGCGGGCGAGCTCCTCCATGCTGGCTGAGGTCGCGGTGGCCGCTGTGGTCTGCTCGAAAGTGGCTGACGCGAGCTGCTCGGCCACCGCGGACAGCTTGGCCGCGGAATCCGTGACCTCACCACGAAGGCGGAAGAGGACGCCGCTGAGCCGCTCGACCATGGCGTTGAATGCGTCATTGAGCCGGCGGACCTCGCCGCCGCCCTTGAGATTTACCCTTGCCGTGAGATCTCCGGCTTCGACGAGGGTCGCGGCTCGCGCCAGCGCGATGATCGGCCTCGTGGTCAGGACCGCCAGGACGATGGCGAAACCGATCAAAAGCAGGGTGCTGAGGCCCTGGAGCAGCGAGGTTCGAAGCTCCTGGGCCTGGACCGGGGCCAATGCACTTGCTGTGTCGACGGACGCGACGACCACCCACCCCAGTGCCGGGATCGGCTCGTACCCAGAGAACACCGAATGATGCCGGTAGTCGACGAACTGGGTGGATCCGCCGCCGACGTTCATCGCCTGGTCGTAGATCGCAGCTTCGGCGGGAACCGTAAGCGCCCCTTTTGGCGCGATCGCGCTCTCATCCTTGAGGACGCCCCAGGCGGAGCTGTACAGAAGTCGGTGCTGCGCGTTGATCAGGTGCATCTCCTGGTCGGCGACTGTGGAGACGTCCAGGCCGTAGGGGTTGAGGAG
>JBGQGI010000224.1:0-3365 GCA_041497375.1 Candidatus Dormibacteraceae bacterium
CTGAACACGAAGGAAAAGGTGCAGGCCCATTACGAGCGCAGCGACGTGTGCGTGGTTCCCGCCGCGGGAGTGATCGGAGAGGCGGTGGTCGCACTAACGCTTGCCGACGCGTTTCTCGAGAAGTTCGGCGGCGACTCGATGCCGGAGTTAGAGCGAAACTACCGCGGCTACATCGACTCGCTGGGGCGCTGAGCGATCAGTAAGGCCCATCCTTAACGCCGCTTTGCGCGACGCCTTCTCAGCGATGCCCGGCAAGGTGATGAAGATGGCCGAGGCCATCGAACGCTTCGTCCCCGATGGCGCGACGGTCGCGCTCGGGACCGCGCTCGAGACGCTCATCCCCTTCGCCGCTGGGCACGAGCTGATCCGGCACGGGCGGCGCGACCTGGAGCTGGTCGGGCCGATCTCCGATGCGCTGTTTGACCAGCTCATCGGCGCGGGCTGCGTTCGCAGGATCACCGCGGCGTGGGTCGGCAACGTCTCCGAGGGGCTCGGCCACTGCTATCGACGCGCGGCGGAGGATCGGATCCCTCGCTCGATCGAGATCCACGACCACACCAACTTCTCAATCTCGATGGCGTTATGGGCGGCGGCCTTGAACGTACCGAGCCTCCCGGCTCGGACGCTGCTCGGGAGCGGCATCGTGGAGACCAACCCGAACATCGCGGTCTCCGACGGCCTCGTGCACATAAATGCGGTGCGCCCCGATGTGGCGCTGGTTCACGTGCAGCGGGCCGACGCTCTGGGTCGCGCGCATGCGTGGGGCCCGCTGGGGATCACCGAGGAGGCTGGGCTCGCGGCACAGCGCATCGTCATCACCTGCGAGGAGCTCGTGGACGAGAGCGTCACTTTGAGCGACCCGAACCGGATCCTGTTTCCGGAGTCCAAGGTGGTGGCGGTTGTGCACGAGCCGGGTGGCGCGCACCCGTCGCCGGTACAGGGCTACTTCAAGCGCGATCACTCATGCTTCCGCGATTACGCTGCGCAGTCGCGAACAGCTGAAGGATTTGCGGAGTGGCTGGAGCGATGGGTCCTCGATCTGCCTGACAGAGCCACTTACATGAAGCAGATCGATATCGAGGCGTTGCGCGTGAAGGGCAGCGCCATGTCAGCGCCGGCGAACTTTGCCGATGAGTGACGCCGCCTACACACCCCAAGAGCTGATGGTCGCCGTCGCCTCTCGCGAGATTCGCGACCACGACCTGGTGTTCGTCGGCATGCGGCTGCCGATCCTCGCGTATGCGGTGGCGCGCAACAATCACGCGCCCCATGCCCGCGGGCTATTCGAGGTCGGCTTGATGCGGGACCGTCCGGCGGAGAGGTACCTGGGCACGATGGGCGATCCGCCGAATGTGGTCGGTGCGCTGTGGGCAACGCGCATGTCCAACGTGATGGCGCTCATGGCGCAGGGACTCGTCGACCTCGGCTTCATCGGCGGGGCGGAGGTCGACCGGTTCGGCAACCTGAACACCTCGTACGTCGGTGCTCCCTCTAACCCGGAGGTCAAGCTGCCGGGGAGTGGGGGAGGAGCCGACATCGCGATCCTCAGCCGGCGTTGGGTCACGCTCATGAACCACGAGCGCAGGCGCCTGGTCGACCGCGTGTCCTTCATCACGTCGCCCGGCTACGGCGATGGCACACCGGGCTGGCGCCAGAAGAACGGATTGTTGGGAGCCGGACCGGCCGCCATAGTCACGACCCTGTGCATGTTTCGCTTTCCTGAGGGAGGCGGCAAGGCCTACTTGGACACGATCCATCCTGGCCACTCGCTCGATGAGGTGCGCGAGAACACTGGTTGGATGGTGGACGCGGTTGGAGAGATAAAGACGACGCCGCCTCCAACTGCGTCGGAGCTTGAAGTGATTCGTAAGGTTCAAGCCTAGGCTGGACATCCCCTCCGGCCCTTCGGGCCACCTCCCCGGCAAGCGGGGAGGACAACGGTCGGCTGCTCGCCGACCTGGCCTTACAAAAGGCTGACGGGGGCACAACCGGCGTCTGACAGCGTCGCCTCAGCTTGAGGTTCCCGATCCCATGCGGGGTCGAATCCAGGAAGAGGTGATCGACATGAATGCGTTTGCAGCCATGGCAGTCAAGTTCGTGAGCGGCGGCACAACGGCCGCCTTGATGACGTTGGGTCTCACCGCCAGCCTCGCCGACGCGTCAGCCACGCCAAGCCCGGCGCCCGCGTCAAGCAACGCGGCGGTGGCCAGCCCGCTCGCCGGCGTGCGTGACGCCGTGCGGTTCGCGGTGTTCGAAGCTGAGGCTGACGTGCTTCGCATCCCGCCTGCTGCATTTCGCGCTGACCTGAGGCGGGGGATCACGGTGGCACGGCTGGCCAGGGAGCGTGGTTTGAACAAGGATCAGTTCGGAGACAGGCTGGTGGTCAACCTGAAGCCGCGCCTCGCGCAGCTCGTGCACCTTCGCGTCATCACCAGGGCGCAAGCGGACATCGTCATCGACCGCATCCAGCGCGGCAACATCCCGTGGTGGGACGGCTTGAACAAATAGACGACTGAGAAGAGGGCCCGTCACGGCGGCGGGCCCTCAGCTCATGGCCGGGCTTTTGCTTTGCCTGCCATAGCGATCTGCTTCCACTTTCTTCGCTCCTCGAGTCGGATCCTCGCGTCGCTCTTCGCCGCGATCGCGCGCAGCTCGCGCTGCAGCTTGCCGTAGCTGTTGAAGCGGACCACCTCGAGAGTTCCATCCGCGATCGCCGCCTTGATCGCGCACCCAGGCTCCGTGCTGTGCGCGCAGTCCGTGAACCGGCACCCAAGCGCCAGCTGCTCGATGTCCTCGAAAAGGTTGGCCAGCCCATCTTCGCCTTCCCACAGCTGGGCCTCCCGAAGTCCCGGCGTGTCGATGATCATTCCGCCACCGGGCAGCAGCACCAGCTGGCGGTGGCTGGTCATGTGGCGCCCCTCGCCCGACGCGTGGATCATGCGGGTGCGCATCACGTCCTCGCCGACGATGCGGTTGATCAGCGTCGATTTGCCCGCGCCGGACGGGCCGAGGAGAACCCCGGTGAGCGCCGGCTGCAGCCGGCGGGTGATCTCGTCGAGGCCCTGGCCGGTGACGCTGCTGGTGACCAGAACCGGAGTGCCCATCGCCACAGCTTCGAGCTCGGCGAGGAGGGCGTCAGTCGAGTCGGTGACGTCGGCCTTCGTCAGCAGGACGATGGGTGCCGCTCCGCTCTGCCACGCGATGGTCAGGTAGCGCTCGATGCGCCTCGCGTTGACGTCGGTCGCGGCGGCGACCACGAACGCCACGTCGACGTTGGCCGCCAACACCTGCTCCTTGGTTTCCCTGGACGAGACCTTTCTCGAAAAGACTGTGCGGCGCTCGAGGACGCCATGCACCGCGGACAC
>JBGQGI010000225.1:0-3361 GCA_041497375.1 Candidatus Dormibacteraceae bacterium
CCCAGCTGATGCGGACTCGCGATCCGTCCCCTCCGATCTGGACGTCCGAGTGATGGGAGGCCAGCAGCGGGCTTCGGTCGATGGAGAGCTGGACGGCCTTTCGGCCCGTATCCGCTGCGGATTGTGTGTGGATGACGGCATCCGGAGCGTAGAGCCTTTCGGCTGCCGCACGGTCGCCGCGGACGAGCGCCTCAACCCAATGCCGCGCCACGCGACTTGCCAGGTCGCCGGTGTCGAGGCCAGGATCCAGCCTGCGGCGAGAAAGAGCCGCGCGGCCTTTTGAATCCGGGTGGGCCGCACCGCTGAGATCGCCGAACCTGCCCTGGGTCGGCGAGACCCGGGTGCCAGGGCGCAGTCGGACTTCAACCGCGCGCGTGACGCCGTTCGCCCTCTTGAGCTTGAACGCCACCGGAGCGTCGGCCGTGCGCGCCGGTGGCTCGACTTCATCGGCTTCCGCCGTGTACTCACGACCCAATCGACCCACAAGCCTCGCCTCGTGGGCTTTGGCGTCGAACCATTTCACATGACCTGTCGGCATGATCTCATTCCCGTCTCAGGTTCGCTCTTGCGTAGTGCCTCGATCACGCGCCGCTGGTGACACCCAGCGTGGCCTCCACAGCCGCTCCCTTCCCTTGAAGCGCCTGCACGAGGTTGCCGTGGCTCAGGATCCCGACCAGCTTCCCGTTTTCGATCACGGGTAGGCGGCGGATGTGGAGCTGGGCCATCTTATGGCCGGCTTCTTCCAGCGTGTCGTCTGGTCCGATGGTCGTCACTTTGCTAGTCATGACATGCTCGGCCGGGCGGCTCATGAGGTCGTGGTGACCTGCACCAAGGCAATGGACGACGATGTCGCGGTCCGTGATCACGCCGGCGATCCGGCCGTCGTCCATCACCGGCACGAAACCGCAGTCCTCCTTGACCATCAGCTCGGCCACCTTTTCGACCGGGTCACTTCTTCGCGCAGTGGAGAAGGTCTTGGCCATCGCTTCTTGGACTTTCATCTGAACACCTCCTGGCCTCGTACGAGGGACACAGCCGAATAGACTCGGTTGCCCTTGCCGCCAGCGTGGATCAGCTGACGCCGGGGGCGTTAGGGTCGAACGACCCACGCCTTTTGGGTCGGAGACGAGGTTGACTCCCTGGTGGGGCGCCAGGACCTCGCCGACCCAGAAGGCTGTGGCGAGAAACCCGACCGCGCCCGGAGGCGGTTACGACGCTTTGAAAGACCGCTTCGTCGACATGTTCGAGGCCGGCATCGTCGACCCCGCGAAGGTGACGCGCTCCGCCTGCAGAAATGCGGCCACGGTCGCGGCCATAGTGCTGACCGCCGAGGCGACCGCAACGGAGGTCCCAGAGAGGAGGGGCGAAAGCTTGCCGCCGATGCCCGAGATGTGGAGCGCGGTCGAGCCGAGGCCAGAACGTTGTGTGGATGTGAGGCTTGTGGCCGCAACGTTCAGACTAGTACCGCTCTCGTCCTCGTCATTCACGCGTCGATCTATTCGTCGCAACGCAAGAACGCCGGCATCCTGACCGGTTCAGCCAAACCTCGTGTAGATGCAAGCCGCTGGAAAAGTCAAAAACAGCTGCTCTTATCGTAACCGGTGCTCGCTACAGGGACCTTGAGCTCGCCATCTGGATTGGCTTCGGCTGCGAAGTCTCTCGAACGCCGGAGGGTTGAGACAGCAAGAGTGTTATGCGCGTCCCCCGTCCGGGCCGGCTCCGGACCTCGAGCGTTGCGCCTGCCAGCTTGGCACGCTCCCGCATGCCAAGCAAGCCGAGGCTCGTGCCGCCTCGGCCCGCAATCTTCGGGTCGAAGCCCGAGCCGTCATCGATCACCGAGGCGGTCAGGTTTGAGGGGCCGAAGGCGAGTCTGACACGGGCGTTGCGCGCGCCCGAGTGCCGCTCGACGTTGCGGAGAGCCTCCTGAACGATGCGATAGGCGGCGACCTCCGCGTTGGGGTTGATGCGGCGGGCTTGCCCGCTCACGACAAGGCGGATTTCGATTCCCGTGCGGGCCATCATGTCACTGACCAGCCATTCCAGGGCGCTGACCAAACCGAGGTCGTCGAGCAGCGAGGGTCGGAGATCCCGACTGAACCGACGAACGTCGTCGATGGCCCCAGCGAGCGCTGCTTGCGCCTCCCTCAGGCGGACCTGCCCCTTGCCCTGCAGGCCTGTCTCCGTGGCGAGCGAGTCAAGGTCAGCCTTCACGATGACCAGAGTCTGGATCGTGTCGTCGTGCAACTCGCGGGCAAGCCGTTTGCGCTCCTCTTCCTGAGCGTCTGTGGCCAATTGCAGGTACTGCTCAAGCGCGCCCTGCGCCTGAGCCAGCTCGGTCACCATCCGCTGTGCCTCCTGGTAGTTCTGGATGTTGTCGAGTGCAACCCCCAGTTGCCGAGCGATGGCGCCGAGCAGCATGAGATCGTCCGATGACACCGGCTCGACCGTCACCGCCATTCCGAGCGCCCCGACCACCCTCCCCGAGGTAGGCACCGGAACCACTGCCCATGCGCCGTCACCCTCCGAGCCCCCCACTGGATGCTCGCTTGCGATGGCGTCGCGACTTGCGGTCTCCCAGCCGGAGCTGAGCGGATGCGGACCGGGGGGTTGGCCGGCGAGGCTCACGACCTGCCTAGTGCCGGTCCAGCCTTCCGGCGCGAAGACGGCCCATGCTGCCTCCAGCTTCCCCTTCTCGAGCATCGCCGCGACGGTCGCGTGCAGTACGCCCAAGAGGTCGAGCGAAGCGCTGCTGGCCGCGGCCGTGGCGTTGAGCTCGGCAAGCTGTGCGCCCGCCACCTCGGCCCGCCGTTTGGCGGTGGTCTCCCGCTCCACGCGCCGGGCGATCAGCACGGCCACCGCCACCATGATCGCAAGCTGAACGGAGACTCCCAGACGCTCCCATCCATGGTGGAAGAGGACTATCTCGGGGATGACGAGGACGCAGCACCAGATCACAGTCGGAATCGCGCCTTCCAGCCCGAAGTTCAACCCTGCGTAAACCACTGGGATGAAGTAGGTGGAGACAGGGAGCAGATAAAGGTCGGGGAGCACTCCGAGGGCGTGCGTTGCTTCCAGGGTGGCGTGGGCGATGCTGATCGCGATCACGAGCCCTTGGATGATCCAGAAGCGGCGGTCGCGGACGCGTAGCCGAAACTGGCGCAGGAAGGATCGAGTCATCGCCGGTGCGTTCACTCGGTGCCGTCCAGCTTCAGCCAGCCCTGTCTCACGCCGTGCACGACCGCCTCGGTGCGGGAGGCGACTCCGAGCTTGTCGAATATGTGACGCATGTGCGCGTGGACCGTCCGAACGCTCAGCTCGAGATCCTTGGCGATCTGCTTGTTGCTCGCCCCGAGCGCAGCCA
>JBGQGI010000226.1:0-3324 GCA_041497375.1 Candidatus Dormibacteraceae bacterium
ATCGCGTCGCACTTCTCGAACGCGCTGTCGAAATCGCGCTTGATCAGCGTGCGCACCTTCTGCGCCTTCACGTAGTAGGCGTCGTAGTACCCGCTGGACAGCGCATAGGTGCCGAGCATCACGCGACGCCGCACCTCAGTGCCGAAGCCTTTGCGTCGCGTCTGCATGTAGGCGTCGGTGATGTTCGCGGCGTCCTGGTCGGACATCCCGTACTTCACCCCATCGAACCGCGCGAGGTTCGACGAGCACTCGGCCGGCGCGAGGATGTAGTACGCAGCGAGACCGTAATCGGTGTGCGGCAGCGTGACGTCGACGATCTCGGCCCCCGCGCGCCGCAGCGCATCGAGAGCCTTGTCGATCGCAGCCTTGACACCGGGCTCGATGCCCTCGACGTCGTAGTACTCGCGCGGCACGCCGAGCCTCAAGCCGTTGACGCCTGCTTCGAAATCGCGCCGCACATCGTTCGGCCGGTCGGATGACGTGGCGTCGAGCGGGTCGTGGCCCGCCATCGCCTCGAGCAGGATCGCGCAGTCTTCGACCGAGCGCGCCAAGGGACCGATCTGGTCCAGGCTCGAGGCAAACGCGATGAGGCCGTAGCGGCTCACACGCCCATAAGTCGGTTTCATCCCCACCACACCGCACAGCGCGGCCGGCTGGCGGATCGAACCGCCCGTGTCGGTGCCAAGCGAAACCACCGCCTCGCCCGCGGCAACCGCTGACGCGCTTCCGCCCGAGCTGCCGCCCGGCACGCGCTCGAGGTCCCACGGGTTGTGAGTGGGAAAGTAGCCCGAGTTCTCGGTCGAGCTGCCCATCGCGAACTCATCGCAGTTGGTCACCCCGACCATCACGGCCCCCGCGGCGAACAGGCGGCCCACCGCCGTGCCTGTGTATGGGGGCTTGAAGCCGCGCAGGATCTGCGACCCCGCCGTCGTCTCGACGCCCTCGACACACAGCACGTCCTTCACTGCGAGCGGGATGCCGG
Source organism: Candidatus Dormibacteraceae bacterium (assembly GCA_041497375.1). GTDB lineage: Bacteria > Chloroflexota > Dormibacteria > Dormibacterales > Dormibacteraceae > Palsa-872. The sequence continues at coordinate 983 of JBGQGI010000226.1, forward strand.
CCAGGGGCCCGGCCTCGCCGGCCTTGAGCGCGCGATCAGCCGCCGCCGCTTGGTCTGATGCCAGCTGGGGCGTGGTGCGGAGGAACGCTTTGACCGCGCCGTCTACGTTCTCGATCCGCATCATGTGCTCAGACAGGAGATCCTTCGCGGACAGCTCGCGCGCGTGCAGCAAGCGCTGCAGCTCCGCCAGCGTCATGTGGGTCGTGTCCATTCAGGCCTCTTCCTGGATGGAGGGCACGCGGAAGAAGCCGCCCTCTGCTGCCGGCGCATTCGCGAGCACCTGAGACTGCGTGAGGCCGGGGCGCGGCTCGTCTTCGCGGAGCTGGTTGACGATCTCCACCACCTGCGCGGTCGGCGGGATGTCGTCGGTGTCGACCTGCTGCAGGCGGTCGATGTGAGCGAGGATGCCGCTCAGCTGCTCGGCGTAGAACTCCTCATCGCCCGGCTCGAGCCCGAGGCGCGCAAGCATGGCGACGTGGCGCACCTGTTCGCGAGTTAGAGACACCGAAGTAGCTTAGGGTGTGACGGCTCTGCGACTCCATACGAGGCCGACTAGCGCCGGTATGCCGCCGATCGCACCCGCGCCGCTCAGCGTCAGGGCCACGGCTGCGATCCACGCCAGCGGCCGGCCCCATGGGTCCTTACGCAGCAGCCCCATCGCGCCGGCCGCTCCCGCGAGCCCTGAAAGAGCCGACAGGCAGATCGATGCCAGGAGCACCACCAGAACACGGCCTACCGCCGATGGCTCCGCAAGGAAACCGGAGACGAACCAGGCCCACCACACCGTCACCACAGCGCCGACCAGGAGGGCCGCCCCAAGCCAGACCGGGGTTGCGGGTTGAGCTGCGGCTTGCCCGGCCTGAGTTGCTGGCACCGGGCGAGTCTAAAAGATCAACAGTTACGAGCCGTTGGAGGCAACCTCTCGCTGCGGCCCGTCATGGACAGGCTGACACCCCGCTAGGAAGGATTGGCAGGAAAACGTTGACAACAGCAGTGACGTCCTGGAGCTTGCCGACCGTCCAAAGTTGATAGGCATCCTCGGCGACCTCGAACGTCACTCCGCCAGTCACGCGGTGCCCAGGTTGGAGAACCTGTGTGCGCAATAACGTCGAGCTGCCAGTGTCAACGGGCGAGGCGCCGTTGACGCCGTCTCCGTAGAGACGCCAGGCATCGGGATTTATCGGCATCGCGGCAGGTCCCTTGTCATTGAACGCGACCATGAGAGTCACGAATTTGTTGTTAGCAGCCGGCCGGCGCGTCGCGGTGCCTGAACAATCGAAGTCCACGCCTGCGATCGTGACCGACCCAGACGGCAGCTGGATCGGTGCACCAATGCTCGCCATGCCGTGATTCGCCAATGAGGGTGGCGGGATGCTCACCTGCGTGTTGAACCGCAGGTAAAGCGCATTGATGTAGTAGGTTCGGCCTTTCGCGTTCACCCAGGACGTCGTGTATCTGAGCGGATAGCCATCCGTTTCTCGGATCCAGGCCCGGAACCGCCTGCCAATTGCGTCGGTCGCCTCCACCACCCATGTGGCTGATCCGTTGATAGCTGACTCTCCAAGGAACTGCTCATGTGAGCTTGTCATCCAGGTCGCAGGGCTTATGTACCCGGATGATGCCGTGCTCTCGGCGCCGAGCGGGCTCAGACGCCATTCATTCAGCGAGTTCACCCGTTGATAAACGGTTGCACCGATCACGACGTAATCGCCCCTGCCATCGATATCGGGGTGCTCACCACCCGGATATGGATCCTGAGTCTGAAGTTCCAACGCGGGCGGTCCGATCCTGAGGGTGCCGTCCTGGTGATAGACCTGGGCTCCAATCTGGCCCTGCACCCGAGGCGCCGGCTCCGTGCCGACAATCTGAAATTCTGCCGACTGCATGGAAGAACCTGCGACATCGGCAAGCACGGTTGAGGCCGTCGGATGGTGGCCGACCTGATGCAGAGGAGGCTCGGGAAGTGGCTGACGAAATTCAGCGTCACTTACCTGGCCCAAGGATTGGCCGGCACCCTGGCCACAGGCACTCGCCGCCGCTACGAAAGCGAACACAACCAAGGCCTGCCTCATCAGTTGGCACAACGGGTGCCTCGCCAATGCCTTGTGGGCTACGTTCGGCCCGGAACCAGAGCGAGGAACTGTTCTTCGTCGAGGATCGCCACCTTGAGCTTTTGCGCCCTCTCCAGCTTCGAACCCGCGCCCGGGCCGGCCACGACGTAGTCAGTCTTCGCGCTCACAGCCGAACCTGCCTTGCCACCCATCTTCCGAACGAGCGCCTCGGCGTCCGGGCGGCTCATCGTCTCCATCGTGCCGGTGAAGACAAATGTCTTGCCTGTGAAC
>JBGQGI010000227.1:0-3284 GCA_041497375.1 Candidatus Dormibacteraceae bacterium
CGCCGACAACGGCAGCACCGACGGCTCCCAACAGATCGCCAAGGACCTCGGCGCCAGGGTCGTCGACGTGCCCAGAAAGGGCTACGGGAGCGCCCTCATCGGCGGCATCGACGCCGCGCAAGGCCGGCTCGTCGTTATGGGCGACGCCGACGACAGCTACGACTTCGAGGCGATCGGGCCGCTGATCGACAAGCTGCATGAAGGCTACGACCTGGTGGTCGGAAATCGCTTCATGGGTGGCATCGAGCCAGGCGCGATGCCCTGGTCGCACCGCTGGGTGGGCAACCCGGTCCTGACGCTCATCAGCCGCGTCTTCTTCCACGCGCCGGTTGGCGATACGCATTGCGGCCTGCGGGCCTTCAAGAAGGACGCCTACGAAAAGATGCGCCTGCGCGCCACGGGCATGGAGTTCGCGAGCGAGATGGTGATCAAGGCATCGCTGAAAGGGATGCGCATCACGGAGGTGGCTGTGACCCTTCGCCCCGACGGGCGATCCCGCGCTCCCCACCTGAGGACCTGGCGCGACGGATGGCGCCACCTGCGCTTCATGCTCCTTTTCAGCCCGCGATGGTTGTTTCTATACCCAGGGCTGGCGCTTTTCGCGGTGGGCGCGGTGCTGTCGACGCTCCTACTCGGCGGCCCGCTGCACGTGGCGGGAGTCCGGCTCGACATCCATACCCTGCTGGTCGCGGGGGTTCTCTCACTGATCGGCTACCAGCTGGTGCTGTTTGCGGTTTTCACGAAGATCTTCGCGGTCAGGATGGGCTTCCACCCTCCGCACCCTGTGCTCGAGCGGCTGTTTCGGTATATCACGCTGGAGGTTGGACTGCTCGCGGGCGCGCTGATGGTGCTGGCGGGAATCGTTGGTCTGGTGCTGGCGGTTGCGAGCTGGCAATCAGTCGGGTTCGGGAACCTCGACCCCTCGCTCACCATGCGTGAGGTGATCCCGGCGGTGCTGCTCCTGGCGATTGGCACGCAGACCGTTTTCGCCAGCTTCTTCATCAGCATCCTTTCGATCGACATCGAAGGGACGCCTACCAGCTAGTAGATAGGCGACTCCGGCGTCACGGCCTCGAGCCACTTGCGGCACGAGACCAGGAACCGCGCCGCTTGCAAGCCGTCGAGCACGCGGTGGTCGAAGGAGAAGCAGAGGTACATCATCGGCTTGATCCCGATCATTCCCTTGATCGCCACAGGCCTGTCGACGATCGCTTCCATGGTCAGGATGCCGGCCTGTCCCGGGTTGATCACCGAGTAGCTGAAGAGAGTCCCGAACGTTCCGGAGTTGTTGACCGTGAACGTCGCGCCGGCGAGATCGTCGGCCTTCAGCTGTTTCGTGCGGGCGCGGTTGGCGATGTCGTTGACGGCTCGCGCGAGGCCGGCTATCGACAGGCCGTCTGCGCGCCGGACGACCGGCACGACCAGGGTGTCCTCGAGACCGACCGAGACACCAAGGTTGATGTCGCGATGCACGATCAGCTCGGTCTCGTGGAACGTCGAGTTGACCTCGCGGTGCTCGCGCAGCGCTGAGACGGTCGCTGCCATCACGTACGGGAGGTAGGTGAGCGAGAAGCCTTCCTGCTGCTGAAACGCGGCTTTGTTCGCGGCGCGATTCGCTACCACGCCGGACATGTCAGCCTCCTGCGTCTGCCAGGCGTGCGGGATCGTCGTCTTGCTGCGGGTCATGTTCTCGGCGATGAGCCGGCGCACGCGCGTGAGCTGAACCACCTGGTCCCCCTCGCCTGGCGTGACGGGCGTCGCGGCCGGCTTGGCAGCGGGGGCGGCCTTGGCCGCGGCGGCGAAGTCCTGCACGTCCTTCTTGGTGACGCGCCCGCCGATGCCTGTGCCGTCGATCTTGGACAGGTCGACCTTCAGCTCGGCGGCGGCCATCTGGACGGCGGGCGAGTAGCGGTGCTCTCCGGTCTCCAGGGTGGGCGCAGGCGCTTTGGCCGGGCCCGGTTCGGCAACAGCGGCGGGCTCGACCTTGGGCTCGGCCTGTATCTCAGCCTTGGCAGCGGGCACCGGTTCGGCAGGTACAGGAGCTTCCGGTGTCGCCGTGGTAATCGCGGCTTTCTTCGGCGCGGCCGCCTTCGGCTCGGCCGCTTTCGGCTCGGCCGCTTTCGGCGCGGCCGCTTTCGGCTCGGACTCAGGCGCTGGAGCCGCTGCGCCGTCTCCTCCGATCTCCACCACCGCGATCTCTGCGCCCGCCTGGACTGTTTCGCCTTCCTTGGCCAGGATCTCTTTGAGAATTCCCGTGACCGGCGCCGGCACCTCGGCGCTCACCTTGTCCGTGTCCACCTCGAGCATGGGCTCGAACTCGACCACCTTGTCCCCCGGCTTGACGAGCCACTTCGAGATCGTGCCCTCGTGCACCGACTCCCCGAGCTGGGGCATGACGACTCGCTTGGTGGTACCGGCCATCAGAACGCCGCGAGCTCCCGCAATGCGCTGGCGATCTTCTCCGGGTTGGGCATGAAGAAGTCCTCCATCGCCGGGGCGTAGGGCATCGACGGCACGTCAAGCCCTCCCAACCGCTTAACCGGCGCGTCGAGCCAGCGCCAAGCCTCATCCGCGATGAGCGCCGCGATCTCGGATCCCACTGACACGCTGAAGTTGTCCTCGTAAAGGACCAGGCACTTGCCGGTTTTGCGAGCCGAGGCGATGATCGCCTCACGGTCCAGCGGGTAGACGGTGCGCAGGTCGACGATCTCGACGCTGACTCCATCCGCATCGAGGGCCGTGGCGGCCTCCATCGCGTAATGGACCATGAGCCCATAGCAGAAGACCGAGATATCGGTCCCCTCCCGAGCCGTGCGGGCGACCTGGAGCGGGATGAGGTACTCGCCTTTGGGCACCGGCTCCTTGAACATGCGATAGAGCCGCTTGTGCTCGAAGAAGAGCACCGGATCCGGATCGCGAATCGCCGCCAGGAGAAGGCCCTTGGCCTCGTAAGGAGTGGAGGGGATGACGATCTTCAAACCCGGCGTGGCAAACCGCGCCTCGATCGATTGCGAGTGGTAAAGCGCGCCATGCGCGTGGCCGCCCATCGGAGCGCGGACGACCATCGGCACCGACCAGTCGCCATCGCTCCGGTAGCGGAACTTGGCGATCTCGTTGGTGATCTGGTTGAACGCCATGTGCGCGAAGTCGGTGAACTGCATCTCAGCCACCGGACGTTTGCCCGCGAGCGCCAGACCGAGGGCGACGCCTGCGATCGACGACTCCGCGAGCGGGGTGTCGATGACACGGGCCTCGCCGAAGCGGTTGTAGAGGCCGTCGGTGAC
>JBGQGI010000228.1:0-3282 GCA_041497375.1 Candidatus Dormibacteraceae bacterium
GACTTCCGTCGACCTCGCTCATCACCTGCTGATGGCCGGCAAGTTCGACGAGGCGGTCGTGATGTGCGTGGCCGCAGCGGCTGACGCGACCCACGGCCGCGCCTACCGCGACGCGGCTGAGCTGCTGGAGCGCGCCGCTCCTCACGTCAAGGATCCCGCGGAGCGGGGCCGGCTCCTGTGCCAGGCCGGCGAAGCCTACTGGAACAACACCGAGCCGCCGCTGGCCAAAGCTCTGCTCGAGGGGGGAATCGCCGACCTCGAGGCTGCCGGCTTGCAGCTCGAGGCGGCGGGCTGGCGAGTTCTGCTGGGTCGCTGCTACTGGGAGCTGCAGCGATCCGATCGCGCGCGCGATCAGTTCGAAAGAGCGCGGGACGTGCTCGAGACCGCCGGCCCCAGCGAGGCGCTCGCCGTCGCTTACATCCGGCTTTCGGGTCTCGACGTTTTCGATCGAACTGGGGATGGGGGAATCGGCGACGCCCAGCGCGCTGCTGAGATCGCGACTGCCGCGGGCTCAGGTATGGCCCTGGCGTGGTCGTGGAACTTCCTCGCGATCGCCAAGATTGGGAACGGTCTTGTCGACGAAGGCTTCAGGCATCTCGAGGACAGTTATGCAGCGGCCCGCGATGGTGGCCACGAATTCCAGGCAAGCAACGCTGTTTACAACGCCACCTGGATCGCAGTCCACCTCGGGCAGGGACGCAGAGCACGGTTGTGGGCCGACCGCATCGAGTCGACCGCCGCAACTGGTTTCGCATGGCCTCCTTACATCAATGCACTGTTCACGCTCCACACCGGCCGCGTGAACGAGGCCATCAGCCTCAGCAGAAAGGCGCTGCAGTTCTCGCGAGACGTTGGCCACGAAAAGATGGGATGGCGCAGCTCGGTGCTGCTCGCCCAGGCGCTGGCCGAGAACCTCAAGCCCGCGGAAGCGCTGGCGGAGCTCCCGCCGATATCGACGCGGGTCGATGGACAGGACGCCGTTTACGACGGCACCGCGCGCGTGCGCACGCACCTTGCGGCCGGCGATGTCCGGGAGGCGCTGGCGGATGCAAAATCGATTTCGCCCGTGCAGGCTGATCTCGGCTCGCCGGCTGACGCGGTGGCCGAGGGAGCGGCGCCGGATCCGACCTGGTTGCGCACATTCCTGGAAGCGATACCCAATCGATCTGGCGCGGCAGGGGCGAGCCCGCGCGTCACCGCCGCCCAAGGGCGTCTGGCTCTTTACGAGGGACGGTTCGAGGAGGCTATTCGAGTCCTGACGCGCTCTGAGCAATCGTTCAGGGACGAGGGTTTCTTTATCGACGCCTGGCATGTGGGCCGCGCGCTGGCTGAGGCCGAGGCAGGGGCCGGCGACAAACGAGCGGCGCAGCAGCTGCTGCTGGCGATCGTCGCCGAGGCGGAGGAAGGGGGCGCCCTTCTGGCCGCGAAGCTCGCCCGGGACACGGCGCAGAAGCTCGGCCTGGAGGTCGCGCCCCCTAAAGAAGTGGATTCAGCCCCTGCTGCCGAACGCGTCAGCACGGGCGAGCGGATGGTGTCGGTGCTGTTCGCCGACGTCCGCGGCTTCACCGAGATGAGCGGGCGGATCGCACCAGCGGACATGCTCGAGCGGATCGGGTCGCTGCAGCGATGGGCGTCGCAGGAGGTGGGGCGGCATCACGGTTCGATCGACAAGTTCGCCGGGGACGCGATCATGGCCACCTTCAACATCTCCGGCGAGCGCGTCGACCACGCCCTCGACGCGCTCAGGGCGGCGATCGCGATCATCGACAAGGCGGCGCTGGCGGGGCTGCCGGTCGGTGCGGGCATTGCAGTGGGGCCGGCAGTGGTGGGCCGGCTGGCGGATTCAGCCAACGTCAGCGTGCTGGGCGAGGTGACCAACCTGGCTGCGCGGCTGCAGGCGCAGTCGCCGGCGGGGGAGGTGACGCTTAGCGAAGAAGCGCTGAGGAGGGTGAGGTCGTGGCTGGAAGAGCGGCAGCTGGAGCCGGAACGCCTGGAGCTGGAGCTGAAAGGCTTCGCCACCCCGGTGATCGCCTACCGAGTCCGGAGCGGCGTACCCATCAACTAATAGCCGGCGGTCATATCGACGACGTTCCTCAGCTCAGCCCCGCGCAGATACCGATCGAAGTTGTCGATAAAAATTTCTGCCGCGCGCTCCAGCAGGTGCTCGGTCGCCCACGACGCGTGAGGCGTGATGATGACGTTGGGCAGCGCCCAGAGCTCTGACTCGGATGGGAGCGGCTCGGGGTCGGTCACATCGAGGTAAGCGCCGCCGAGGTGGCCAGACTCGAGGGCCGCGATCAGCGCGACCTGGTCGATCAGCCCGCCTCGCGCGATGTTGGCGATCCAGGCACCTTTTGGCAGCGCCGCGAACTGGTTCCTGCCCACAAGATGGTTGGTGGCGCCGGTCAACGGGACCGACAGGATCAAAAGGTCGGTCTCGGGCAGGCGCGCCTCCCAATCGACGGCCGCGATGACACCAGCCTCACCGCCGGGGTGGCGCCGCACGCCTGTCACCGAGACCCCGAACGGCCGCAGGCGATCGGCGATCGCTCGCCCAATGCCGCCGTAGCCATAGATCAGGGCACGCCTGCCATGCAGCTCGGCCAGGGATGGTGGGTTCTTCAGCCACTCGCGCCGGTCCTGCGCGCGAACCATCTCAGGCAGGCCCTTCAGTCCCGCCAGCAACCCCATCACGACGTACTCGGCGATGGGGATGGCGCCCACGCCTGATCCGTTGGTCAGCACCACGTTGCGCTCCCGGAGAATGTCAAGCGGCCAGCCGTCCACGCCGGTCGCGGCGGACGTCACCCACTTGAGATCGGTGCCGGCCCTGAAGACCCGGTCGATGTCGGTGAGCCCGAAGTGGAGCCACACCACCTCGGCGCCGGGCATCGCCGCGAGGCAGGTGTCGGTGTCGGTGTACCAGGCGATCTCAGGGTCGGAGGGGAGGCGAGAGAGGACCGGTTTCAAACGCTCGGGCAGGACGACTTTCACCTGTACATAGTCCCCCCTCCTCCTGGCACATCGCCGGGGGATCCGACCATTTGTGCCCTTGTGGCTGGGTTCGCCCGCGTTCGCTTCGACCATTTGTGCCCTTTTGGCCGCACAGGCGAGTTTTGGCAAGTCCGGGGCATGCTTTCCGTTAGACCTTCTACGGCTACACAAAGTGGCCGCCCGTCTGTTAAGGTGTCGATTCTTCGGTTCCTGAGCGGTCCCCGCACTGCGTCCCCGCTTCGAGCTCAGGCCTGAACAGCGCCCCAGGGGTAGGGCGACTTCAAGCTA
>JBGQGI010000229.1:0-3217 GCA_041497375.1 Candidatus Dormibacteraceae bacterium
CTGACCAGGGCGCCGATACCGATGACGATCAGCAGCACCGGGCCCAAATAAGACCTGGACCTGCGCTTCTGGTTCGGAATTGTGTCCATATCCTTCACCTCCTGGCCAAATGATCCTTCCAAGGTGTGCCGTAGAACAGGGACGACAGTCCCACGAACCGCAGGCCGAACCGCTCCACATGGCGGTGGGCCTCAACCCTTCGACTTTTAAGCACCGTCAGCTCGAGACAGGAACCACGGCTCGGGCAAGCTCTGGCTTCCGCATGTCCATCAAGGAAACACCGACACCATAGGTCAGGAAATGACCCTCCGGGACCAGCTCGATAATCACCGCCGCATCACGCCGCTCGACCGGGAGCAGAGACTCGAGTTCCTTCGAGAGCGAGCCGACCTTCACTGAGCCGGCCGCGTGCACGATTGCTTTCGCCTGGAAAGTGATGGTGGCCGGCGGGATGGGAAGGACGAGGGCGAGAACGCCACCGCGGCGTACGGGGACGGTCACCGAGACACGCTTGCCGCTTGCGATGTGCCTAGCTTTCCAGCTGTCAGGCGCCACCGCCGTGTAGAGCTGCCTGGCCACGGTCTTGTACACAACGCCGCTCGACCTTGCCTCTCCAACGGGAGTGACGTAGCTGATGACCGCGAACGAAGCTGTGTCGAGCTGCTTCCACACCTGCTCGGTGGTGACGCGAGGTGTCGTGATTTCAACTGCGGCGGGTGGACCTGGTTTCTGTGGATGAGTTGCTATTGCCATGTGTCAAACCTCCTGTGATCCCCACTAACCTCGGGTGGTTCTGTGCGGCCGGCGCCGGCGAACGGCGACGACCGACGCGGCGAGCGCAAGCGCAAGCGCACCGAACGCCCCTGTAATCCACAGCCGAGGGTTCTTGCTCGCCGGCCGCTTCTCGAGCGATAGCGGCATCACCTCCAGGTGGACCCTCATCGTCCCGCGCCGAGGCTCGCGGCTGAAGATGACCCTCGTCGTGCCGATCTCGAACTTGGAGGCGTCGATCCGGAAGACAAATGGATCCTTCTCATCGTCAGGGTGTAGGGCGAAGCCTCTGTACAGCGCGGGAATCGGGCTCAGAAGTCGAAGCGTCAGCTGACCACCTCGGACGAAGACCTCGGCTCCCAGGCCGACCGTGGCCCGCGACCGAGTGTCGGTTCGACCCGCGGGGAGGTCGTACCAGCCGCAGAGGTCGTTCCAGATCTCCGGGTGCTGCGGAATATCGCGACGAATGAAATCGTCGGGAACGCGGAGCAGCTGCTTGAGCAATCCGATGACCTCGGCAGGCAGCCAGAACATCGCGCCGGGGGCGCCATTGGCAAAGGCAAGCACTCCGACCCCATCGTCAGGGGCCGCGAATATCTGCGAGTTGAAGCCGGGAAGGACGCCCTCGTGCCCGATGGCAAGGCGCCCCCCAACGTTGAACCGGTCGAACGCCAGACCGATACCCGGGATCAGCGGATGAGGCTGGTAATGGGGTTCGAACATCAGCTCCAGCGTCGCCGGCTTCAGCACCGAGCCGTGTTGGTTGGCGCCGCCGCCCAGGAGGGCCGCGACGTAGCCCGCCATGTCCCTTGGAGTGGAGTAGATGGATGAGGCCGCGGCGGTGATCCACTCGCGGTCGGTCACTGCCTTGGCGCCGTTGGAGCGGAGGTTGTAGCCCGTCGCCAGGCGCGACTTGACCGCCTCGGAGCGGACGAGGTCGGTGTCGTTCATGCCAAGGGGCGCGAATATGTGCTCGCGTAAGTAGCGGTCCAGGGGCTGCCCGCTTACGTCCTCGACGACCTGGCCGACCGTGGCGAAGTTGTGGTCTGTGTACATGAACCGGGTGCCGGGCTCAGCCACCACGCGCAGGCCGCCCCTGTAGTAATCGCCAAGGGTGGGCAGGGGCCGTCCGAGCTTGACGCTCTCCCCGAACACGTACATGAGCGCACGCGACGGGTGCACCATCTCGGGGATTCCGGACGTGTGGGTCAGCAAATGTCGCAGGGTCACGGGCGGGAAGCTCGCTTTCGCGGGGACCAGCTGGAACGCGCGCAGGTAATCATTGGCGGGCGCGTCGAGATCGACCAACCCTTGCTCCCACAGCTGCATCACCGCGATTGCAGTGAAGGTCTTGGTGATGGAAGCGATCCGGAAGACCGTGTCCTCGGTGATGGGCGTGTTTGACGCGATGTCTGCGAGCCCGTGTCCCTGGAAAAACTCGAGGCGGCCGTTGCCGACCACCCCCACCGCCAGGCCGACGGCCGGGTGGCGGTTCAGGATCTCGCCGACCCGAGCCTTGATCCCGAGCTCGTCGATCCTTGGCGCAGGTCGCGTACTGGTGACAACCATTCCTGAATCTCAAGGTTGAGGTTGCTCCGGCGCCCGCGGAAGCAATAGAGGCGATGGGCCCAGGACCGGACCAACCTGAGGCCCTTGCCCGCGTCCGGCGTGACGGCGAGGCTGAACGGGGAGGCTGGCTATGCAGATTGAACGGCTGACGGCGGAGGACCGGCTGATGCTGTGGCCGGACGAGGTGTGGCCGCAGGACATCGGCGCCATCGCTGTGCTCGATGGCTCGGGGCTGCTTGACACGGACAGCCGCTTCCGGATCGAGGCAGTCCGTGGGGCTGTCGCAGCTCGGCTCCAGCTCGTACCTCGGTTCCGGCAGCTCCTCAACGTGCCGCCGCGCGGGTTGGGCGGGCCGCTTTGGGTAGACGCTCCGAAATTTGACATCGACGACCACGTCAAGGCTCTTCCGGTTCCAGCCCCCGGTGACGAGGCTCAACTTCTGCTTGTCATTGAACAATTGCGGCGCCGCCACCTGGACCGGTCTCGGCCACTGTGGGAGATGTGGTTTCTCCCCGGACTGCAGGACAGACGGGTCGGCATGTTCGTGAGAACGCACCATTGCATCGCCGACGGCATCGCCGGGGTGGCCACGCTTGGGGCGTTCCTTGATCTTGCTCCGGACGTGATCGCCACAGCAGGGCAGCATTGGAATCCAGCGCCAGCGCCGACGGAAGCAGAGCTTCTGGCCGACTACCAGCGGTCGAAGCGCGGCGAGCTGAAATCGGCGCTGTCGACATTCGCGCACCCAGTGACCAAGATGCGGCAGGTCGCGGCCGGGTGGCCGGCGATGCGGGAGATCCTTGCCGAAGAGCAACTCCCCGCCACCAGCCTTGACCATGTCGTTGGCCCGGACCGCAGCATCGCGCTCATTCGCAGC
>JBGQGI010000230.1:0-3204 GCA_041497375.1 Candidatus Dormibacteraceae bacterium
AAGGACTTCTTCAAGGACATCTTCACGACGCCGCTGGCGGCCGACGAGATTGTCACCGAGATCGTCTTTCCGGTCGCAGACGGCCCGCATAAGTACATCAAGTTCCGCCGTCGCCTTTTCGACTGGGCGATCGTCGGCGCCGCGGCGCAGAAGATGAACGGCGGCTGGCGCATCGGCCTGACCAACGTCGGCCCGACACCCGTGCGGGCGAAGGCGGTCGAGGAGGCCTTGCACAAGGGCGCCAAGCCGGAAGAGGCTGCGCAACATGCATCCGATGGGCTGAACCCTTCCGGCGACCTTCGGGCGAGCCCGGAGTACAAGAAGCACCTGGCGCGGGTGCTGACCAAGAGGGCGATCGAGCAAGCCGGCTAGTTGGCCAGTAGGTTTCTGCTACCGGCCGCGTCGCGTTGGCGCGGCCGGTAGAGTTTTCCCCGATGAGCTCTGCTCCGCTTTCGATTGACGAGGTCGAGGCGCGCCTGCGCGAGCGTCGCTATATCGGCGACCGCGGGCTGGCGACCTCGATATTCCTGGCCCTGAAGCTCGAGAAACCGCTGTTCATCGAGGGCGAAGCAGGCGTCGGCAAGACCGAAGCCGCCAAGGTCATGGCCGATGTCCTCGGCGCGCGCCTGATCCGCCTCCAGTGCTACGAGGGCATCGACCTGGCCCACGCGGTCTACGAATGGAACTACCCGCGTCAGCTCCTCCACATCCGTCTACTGGGTGAGCAGGACGATCGACGCACCGCCGAGCGCGAGATCTTCAGCCCCGAGTTCCTCCTGAGGCGGCCGCTGCTGGACGCCATCGACAACGACGACCCTGTGCCTCCGGTCCTGCTGATCGACGAGATCGACCGCTCCGACGAGGAGTTCGAGGCCTTTCTACTCGAGCTGCTGTCGGACTTTCAGGTCTCGATCCCGGAGATCGGCACGATCAAAGCGAAGAAGCCTCCCTTCGTGGTCATCACATCCAACCGGACGCGCGAGGTGCACGACGCCTTGAAGCGACGGTGTCTGTATCACTGGATCGACTACCCGGACCTCGAGAAAGAGGTCGAGATCGTGCGGGCGCGCGCGCCGGAAGCCGCCGCAGGTCTCGCGCGCGAGGTTGCGGCCCTAGTGCAGGGGCTCCGAAGCATGGACCTCTACAAAGTGCCCGGAGTCGCGGAGACGTTGGATTGGGCGCGTTCGCTCGCAGCCCTCGGCGCTACACGCATCGATGCCGCCCTTATCGATTCGACCCTTGGGGCTGCGCTGAAGTACCAGGAAGACCTCGAACGGGTCCGCGCGCAGGTGCCGGTGATGGTCGAGAAGGCCAGGGGTGCCTGAGCCGGACCTCCTCCCACGGTTGGGCGCATTCGCTCGACTTCTCCACGATGCGGGCATGGAGGCCGGACCGCGCAGGCTCACCGACGCGACCCGTGCCCTGAACCACGTCGAGCTCAGGAACCACGTTGATTTCCGCAACGCGCTGAGGTCGGTCTTCGTCAGTAGGAGGGAGGACATCCCCACCTTCGAGGCCGCCTTCGACATCTTCTGGGCGCCGCCCGATCCGCGCGCGTCGGCAGGCCAGATCCCGGGGCGCGGCCGCTCATTGCCGCTGTCCCCGGAGCGCGCCAAGGCATGGTCCAACGCACTCGGTCTCAACCAGTCGAAGATGAATCGGGAGCAGGAGGCGACAGTGGTGCCGACCAGCTCCAGCGGCTACAGCTCTGAGGAGCTGCTCCGCCACAAGGACTTCGAGCAGATGACGTGGCAGGAGACACAGCAGGTCCGGCGCCTGCTCGAGCAGGCGCCATGGCGCGTTGCCGAGCGGAAGACGCGCCGGCTGCGTCCCGCAAAGGCGGGCCGGATAGACCTGAGGCGAACCGCTCGCCACGCGATCCGTTCCAGCGGCGAGCTCATGCAGCTGTTTAAGCGCAGGCCAAGACTCAGGCGCAGGCCCCTCGTGCTCATCTGCGACGTAAGCGGGTCGATGGAGAAGTACTCCCGGCTTCTGATGATCTTTGCGCACGCGATCGCGCGACGCGAGGACCTTGAGGCGTTCGTCTTCTCGACGCGGTTGACACGGGTGACCAGGTTGCTTCGCCAGCGCGACCTTGACAAAGCGCTCGACTCGCTGAGCAAAGGAGTCCACGATTTCAGTGGCGGCACCCGCATCGGAGAGGCGCTCGCCGACTTCAACCGGCATTGGGCGCGCCGTGTACTCGGCCACGGGGCGATCGTCATCATCGTCAGCGACGGCTGGGATCGGGGTGACCCCGCCCAGCTGACCGCGGAGCTCGTGCACTTGCGTCGCTCAGCCCACAGGCTCATATGGCTCAACCCCCTGATCGGGTCGTCAGGCTACGAACCACTCACGCGGGGCATGGCTGCCGCGCTTCCACATTGCGACGACTTCCTCGCCGCCCACAACCTGCAAGCCCTCGACGACCTGGGCAAGCTGCTTGCAGGCCTGGGAACGCGAGCGGCCCGGAGGTAGTTGAAATAAGAATGCGTGAGGTCTTGAGCGAGCTGGAGCAGTGGACCCGCGAGGGGGAGGACATCGCGCTGGCGACGGTGGTCGAAACCTGGGGATCGAGCCCGCGGCCCCTCGGATCGAAGATGGTGGTCACGAGGTCAGGCAAGATGGCCGGCTCTGTCTCCAACGGCTGCATCGAGGGCGCCGTCTTCGAAGAAGCCCAGAAGGTGCTCAAGACCGGCAAGCCGAAGCTCGCGGCCTTCGGCGTCGCCGACGATGTCGCCTTCGAAGTCGGACTCGCTTGCGGCGGACACATCGAGGTTTTCGTCGAACGATTGCAGCCGGCGCACAAGCAGCTCATGGCCATGCTCGAAAGGAACGAAGCGGCGACGTTGAGGACGAACCTGACCACCGGCGACGTGAGCCTCACGGCCGGCGCGCCGTCCGGGAGCGAGCTCGCGCGGCGCGACGGCGACTGGCTGGTCGAACCTTTGCGCCGGCCGGCCCATCTGGTCATCGTCGGCGCCATTCATATCGCCATCCCGCTTCACCGGCTCGCCAAGCTCATGGGTTATCGCGTCACCGTGGTCGACGCGAGATCGAAGTTCGCGACCAAGGAACGAGTCCCTGAGGCGGATGATGTGATCGTTGCTTGGCCGGACGAGGCGATGTCAAAGCTGAGCTTCGACAACTCGACATATGTCGTGATCCTCACACACGACCCCAAGTTCGACCTGCCCGCATTGC
>JBGQGI010000231.1:0-3175 GCA_041497375.1 Candidatus Dormibacteraceae bacterium
CGCGGGGCGGGCATGATATTCGGCAAGAGTGACAGCGCAAGGCCCTGAAGGATCGCACCGTGCCCTTGGCTTCGAGCAGATTGCCGACTGCGGGTCGATGCGCGTGGTCGGCTTGCGATTGGAACCGGGACAGCATGTTCCGGAGCATCGCAACGCGATCCCAGTAGCGGTGATCGTCACGGTCGGCCGGCTGCACTTCGACGATGGGAGCAGCCAGGGAGAGGTCTCTGCCGGCGAGATGCTGCTCATCAATCCAGGCGAGCGGCACACCTATCACGCGGACATCGAGACTTCGGCGTACCTCGTTTACGCGGGATTGCCCGGGGTTAGAAGCCGAAAGTGGAGCTTGCGGCACAAGGCCTGACCGACGGAGCGCGATCAGGGAGGCGAGTTCCACATCGCCATGAGGCGACCACGTTGGTCGTCGCGCAGGAGGCTCAGCGTAGCGACGTCCAGGTCCAACGTCGATGCAGCTTTGACGTCCAGCTCAATCCACGCCACGGCGACCGCGCGAAGGAAGTGGCCGTGCGAGAAAGCCAGCACCCGGCCGCCGGCGGACGAGGCCAGGTTGATGAAGTCGATCGCTCGTGCATAGATCTGCGCCGGCGTGTCGCCGCCTGGGCTTCCATCCTTGTACAGCTCCCAACCGGGGCGCGATTCGCGAATCGCTTTGGTGGTCATGCCCTCGTACTCGCCGTAATCGACCTCCCGAAGAAGCCGGGTCAATTGCGGCTTTGGGAACCCGGCAAGCTCGGCGGTGCGCCTGGCCCGCTGCAGCGGGCTGGAGAACACAGCGTCGAAGCGCAGCCTCTGTAGCCGGCCGGTCAAGCGCGCCGCCTCCTCTTCGCCCTGGGGCGTCAGCGGCAGATCGGTCGTGCCAGTGTGCCTTCCGTTGAGGCTCCACTCGGTCTCGCCGTGGCGGGCGAGGTAGAGCTCGACGCTCAGGCGGGCTTGCCCATCATCTCGGGCCTGCCCGAGCGTAACGAGCGACTCGCGCTTTCAATCACCGCGCCGGCGCGAACGCGCTGGCCCGGCCGCACGCACACCAACCCGACTGAGGCGTGCCCGCCGTGCTGCTTCAACGCTTCATTGACTGCCGACAGCACTCGGTTGGCGGCATGGGCGGTGCCCGCAACGTCGGTGTCGGGGAGGATGGCGAGGAGCTGCGGCGGGGTGCGGCCCAGAACGCCCGGCGTGTCGACATCGCGGACTGTGCCGGCAAGCGCGGCAGCCATCATCTTCAACGACTCCTCGGGTGAGCCTGTGCCGTCCGCCTCGACCAGGAGGACCCCGAGATTCCGCTGATAACGATGGGCCCTCGCCAACTCATCCTCGAGGACGGGCCGAACAAAACGGTCGTTGAAGAGCCCGGTCGTCCGGTCGACGATATGCAGAGGTTCGGCCTGAGGGTCGTCGGCTCGCACGCCGCAGGATGGGCAGAAGACGGCACCGTGGGGCAGAGGGGACCCGCAAGCCAGGCACGTCTGTGCTTCAGGCCGCCGGCGCAGGAAGTCGCCAATCGGCATCGCGCTAAAGCCTATCAGTCGAGTGGCAGGGGCTAGGAAACCGACGCGTCGCTTCAGCCGACCGCAGCCTCGACCGTTGTCAGCCAGCTCTCTGCCCAGCTCGCCACCGCAGCGAGCACGGGCTCGAGCGCCCGGCCTCGGGAGGTGAGCCGATAGCTCACCCTGACCGGTGGGCCGGGATCGACGAGACGCTCGACAAGGCCTTCGGTCTCCAGCTCACGCAAGCGTTCGGTGAGCACGCGATCACTGATGCCGGGTATGCCGGCAAGAAGCTGATTGAATCGAGCAGGCGCCGGGATCAAGGCTTTTACGACAGCCCCCGTCCAGCGCTTGCCAATCAGCTCGATGGCGCGCTGAAATGGCGCGCTGTAGTCGAGGCCCCCACCGACCATGGGGAGTGATTCTATGCCGTATCGGTGGTGGAAAAAACCACCCTCTTCTTTTATTTCTCGAATTTTCTTTGCCCACTCTCGACCACGTCAGGCATGACCACGTCGCTGGGCAGCGCCATGGCTCGGCAGGATCGGGGTCAAGGGTCGTGCCGAATGTTGAAGAGCGGCAGTCGATGTGCGGCGTAGACTCGCGCTGCCGTCATGGAAGTAGCTGATCGGGTCGTGGTCGTAACTGGCGGGGCTCGCGGCATCGGTCGAGCTCTGGCTCGTCGATTTGCCACCGCGGGCGCGGAGATCGTGGTCGTGGCGGACATCGATGCCGACGACGCATGGAGCGTGGCTCGCGAAGTCGGTGGCATGGCCATTCGCTGTGACGTATCGAATGAGACAGACGTCGCGCAGCTTGTGGAAAAAGTTCACATCGCCAAAGGACGCATCGACATCCTCTGCTCAAACGCGGGCATCGCCGTGGACGGTGGTCCCGAGACCGCCAACTCAGAATGGCAGCGCATCTGGGAGGTAAATGTGATGGCGCATGTGTACCTCGCACGTCATGCGCTGCCTTCGATGCTCGCCCGCAACGAGGGCTACATCGTCGGCACGGTATCGGCCGCCGGCCTGCTCAACCACATGTTTGCGGCGCCTTATGGAGTGAGCAAAGCGGCCGCGCTGTCGTTCTTCGAATGGCTCGCGATCGCCCATGGAGATGAGGGCATCCGGGTTTCCTGCCTGTGCCCATTAGGGGTGAAGACCGACATGTTGGCCATGGAACGCCGGCGAGGGCTCGACTTCCTGACCGCCAACGCGTTGGAGCCCGACCAGGTTGCCGACGCTGTCCTCCAGGGCATCCACGACGAGAGATTCCTGATCCTCCCACACCCGGAGGTCGCCGAGTACTTCGGCAGGAGAGCGTCCGACTACGACAGGTGGCTCAGAGGCATGAGACGCCTGCGAGCAAACATAGTCGCAGCCAACCAGTAGGGTGCGATGGCTGGCGCTGGTTATCGGCGCGGCGATGATCGCCATCGCCTTCGTCGCCGGCGGGCGGGTCGCGGACACTCGAGAAGGTCTGGTGGCGGAGGTGATCGCGCTCTTGACGGCGCTGGTGGGCATCGGCCTAGTTCTCTACGCCTGGGTCTCGGGCGCCAGGCCTGGACCCGGCAGCGCACCGACGGCCGGTGCCAAAGCGCCAGGTGTGCAGATCCGATCGGCAACCGAGCTGCTAGCCGGTGCGGTGGGCTTGTTGATCGCAACGGC
>JBGQGI010000232.1:0-3128 GCA_041497375.1 Candidatus Dormibacteraceae bacterium
CAAGGCGCCGTCGCATTTGCCTTCGAGAAGTGGAAGCTGCACCGGGTCACTGCCAGCCACATGCCGCGCAACGCGCGAAGCGCGGCTGTGCTCCGGCGCTGCGGTTTCCATGTCGAAGGCCTTGCGCCTGCCTACCTCCTGATCAACGGCAGGTGGGAGGACCACGTGCTGACCGCGATCGTCAATCCCGCCCTCAACGTCATCGATCCCTGACGTGCCGTCGGCAACCGACCTTGCAATCGGAGCCTTGCGCTGGGTCGAGTACGCGGCCCTCATCTATGTGATCGGGGTCTTGGTGGTCAGGAGGCTGGCGGCGAACACGCCACGCATCGCGTGGGCTCGACCGCGTATGGAGCGGGCGCTGGCGGCAGCGCTGGTCGGGGGATTTGCGGTGGTCGCCGCCCAGGCGCTCGATTCCGGAGGTTCATTGTCGGGCGCAGTCGCCTTCCTCGTCGGTGATGTTGCCGGCTGGGTTCGCGTCGCGCGAGTGGTGGCCGAGGGTGCGGCGCTCACGCTCTGCTTGCTTGGACGGCGCATGGTGGCGCCGGTCGCCATCTTCGCCGCCGCGTCGCTTGCGTTCGCCGGACATGCTGCTGCACAAGAGCAGCCGGCGGGCCCCATCCTCGCCGACGCTCTCCATGTTCTCTCGGCGGGGGTGTGGGCAGGAGGGATCATGGCCCTGGCGACGGTCCGACCGCCCGAAGGATGGAGTGGAGAGGGAGGCAGGGCGCTCCTCTTGCGGTTCGGGCGCGTTGCCCTGATCGCATTCGCGATCACCGCGATGACCGGCGTCCTGGCGGCGGCCACTGCGCTCAGCCTCCTTTCGGACCTCTGGACGACTTCGTACGGCATCGTCTTGAGCGCGAAGTCGGCGGGCGTCCTCGTGATGGTGGTCCTGTCGGCGCTAGCGTGGCGTCGAGGATTCGGGTTCATACGATTCGAGGCCGGCGTCGCCATCCTCGTGCTGGCCGCGACCGCGGTGCTGGCGGCAACTCCGATCCCGTCTTTAACGATCGATCTGCCGATGAACCCAGTCGGCGCCAATATCCGGCATTAGCGGAATAGAATCGCGTGGTGCCAGCGGTCCGTGAGGTCATGAGCACCATGCTGCACTCGGTGAGCCCGTCGACCACCGTCGGTGAAGCCGTGGCGCTCATGGCCCAGCACCGCATCGGCTCGACCGTGGTGATGGACGGCAACCGCCTGGCCGGCATCTTCACCGAGCGGGACACGGTCCGTGCGATATCCCAGTCCCACGATGCGCCGGCCCACGAGGTCTCGTCCTGGATGACCCGGGACCCGAAGACCGTGGGGCCTGACGAGGATGTCGAGATCGCCCTCAACACCATGCTGGACCACGGGTTCCGCCACCTGCCGGTGGTCGAGAACGGCGAGGTCATTGGGATCGTCTCGATCAGGGACCTGGCGGGGTAAAGCTTCCCCCGGACGGGCAAGACTGAGCCCCCCGGGTCGTTCTACAAGCGTGTTTCGTCGGGGGCGCCGCTACGAGGCGACGACGAGCGCGCTGGGGTACGACGATCATGCGTCCTGGTCCATTGGGCAGGGGGTGGAACCAGAGCGGGCGCAGGTCGCGCCGAAAGCGACGCTTCTTCGCTATGACTCGCCGCCCTGGCTCATCGAGCAGGAGCTGCGCAAGCACCACCGCGATCGCTCCCACGCGGCCTCCCCCCTTCGCGGGGTGTCGACCCAAGAGGTCCTCGAGGCCCTGCTCGACGCTTTCAGCCCGGCCGAGCTGGACTGGGACCTCATCGGAGTTGCGTTTGTTCAGGCAAGCCCGGATCCGATGGTGCCCACGGACTCTCCCGTGGTAATGCTGGACGTCCCGCCCTGGGAACTGGAGGCCCCGGCACTCCTGCCTCAGACCCCGATGTTGCCATCGCCTGCGGTGCGCGCATTTCACTCGAGGCGGCCGCCGAGGTGGAGCCGGGAGCACGACGAGATCGTGGCGGCGGTGCGTGAGCTGTCGTGGGAGGGCTATTTCGCTCTCGTCGGAGACATCTTCCGGCGCGAGGGATATGAGGTGTTCGGCGGCGAGGGGCCCGATGGCGACGTCATCGACATGGAGGTCGTGCGCGGAGCCGAGCGGCTGCTCGTCAACTGCCAGCTGCGGGGGCTCGACCCGATCGGTGTGGAGCCGCTGAGCGAGATGCATCTGGTGGCGCAACGCAGTGAGGCCGGCGTGGCCATAGTGTCCGACGGGGACTTCGCACCCGAAGCGTGGGCGTTTGCCGACGAGAAGGGGATCGTGATCATCGACAGGGAGATACTCACCGGCCTGGTGCTGGAGCTCACGCTTGGCAACGCGCTGAGCACCAACTTGAGGGCGAAGGCGCGGCGGCTCCTGTCGATCCTGCAGCCGGCGCGCAAGTGGGGAGTGGTCAGCACCACCCAGTAGGCCGCCATCGGGCACAGATGGTCGTATCCCGGGCTTTTGATACAGCGTTTTGTGCCCTTTTGGTCGTATCCCGGAGGTCGCGCTTGGGGAGGAGCAGGCCCACTCGGTAAACTGGTCGATCCCCGTCCCCTCGTGTTTCAACGCGCCCTGGAGGGCGCCAGGAGTCTTAGCGAACTTGGGTCTGCTCGCGTTGCGGCGCTATCTGCCGTACATGCGGCCATACATCGGCCTCGTCGTGGTCTTCGGCATCGCCCAGCTGGGCAGCCTCGCGGCCTCGGCCGCGATACCGAAGGTGATCCAGGGCATCATCGACGGACCGATAACCCACCACCAGCTTGGGGCGATGGTGCCGATCGCGGGCCTGCTCGTCGCGATCGGCGTGCTCGAGTTCATCTTCATCTACCTGCGCCGCAACTACTCGGGCGTCGCTTCGCTGCGAATGGAAACCGACCTGCGCAACGACTTCTACGCGCACCTGCAAAACCTCCAGGTCGCGTTTCACGACAACTGGCAATCCGGCCAGCTGCTGTCCCGTGCCATCTCGGATATCGCCACTGTGCGTCGCTTCGTGAGCTTCGGCTTGATCTGGTTTCTGCAGACGATAGTGACCTTCGCCGTCGTCTTCGTCCTGATGCTGGACCTGGACTGGCAGCTCGCGCTGGTGGTCGTGGTCTGCATGGTCCCGATCGCCTATTTCAGCCACACGTTCCAC
>JBGQGI010000233.1:0-3076 GCA_041497375.1 Candidatus Dormibacteraceae bacterium
CGGGCTTACGCCCAAAGGCAAGACCTGAACGCGCGCATTTACGAGGCAGCAGGCGGCGAGGCAACGTTCCGCCTCCTGGTCGCGCGCTTCTACGCTCGCGTCGCGGACGACCCGCTGCTTCGGCCTTTGTATCCCGATGAGGATCTTGCCGCCGCGACCGAGCACCTCGCGCTCTTTTTGATCCAGTACTGGGGCGGGCCTTCGACCTATAACGAGAAGCGCGGCCATCCTCGACTCCGCATGAGGCATCAGCCTTTCGTGATCGGGCTGGCGGAACGCGACGCCTGGCTCGGCCACATGAGGGCTGCCGTTGAATCGCTGGACCTGAATCCAGCGGTACGTAAAGCCATGATCGACTACTTCGAGACGGCCTCCACCGCGATGATCAACCAGCCGGCTCCGCGCTGACAGGCGCGGCGGCGGCGCTGGCCGCGGGTGCCGCGTTGGGCTCGGGTTTCACGAGGTCCTGCGTTATCGGGACGGCGCGCTCGAGCTCGATGGTCAGCGTGTGTCCCGATGCCTTGGCCCGGCGCAGGGCCGACCGCAGGCGGGGAATCTCAGCCCGCAGCGGCTGCTCGACCCAATCGAACGCGATCACGCGCTCGTTGACCTCCCAGAACAGGCCGTTCTGCATCGACTCCATGCGGTCGAGGGCCGCGTCCACGAACTCTGGCGGTGCGGCAGCGATGCCTTCGACGAGGATATGAGAGGTGTCCCTCTGGTCCGCGGCCATCGCCCAGAACGTGAGCTTGGCGACACCTTTGAACAGCCCGTTGAGACCAATCGGCCGTGCGTTGGGAATCAGGTCCAACAGGTTGCGGACCATGAGCAGCGCGAGGCGGTGCGTCACCTGCGGATCGCGAGCCTTCGCTTCGATGGCGAGGTCGGCGACGTCCTCGGCGGCGGCGCCGAATATCGCCGGCATGCCCGCCTCGTCGAAGTGCCGGCCGTAACGGAGCAGGTGCGCGGCCGCCTCGATCGCAATGTCCGGCCGCCACTCGAGGGCGCCGATGGCGTACCGGCGGTACTCGTTCATGATCGCCGACGCGAAAGGCGGCGCCGACTGGTTGATCGCCGCGCGCAGGTAGGTGTTGAAGAACCGAACACAGAGCTCGGCCACCTCTTTGTCGCCCACCTCTATCGCCGCCAGGCCGACGTTGCGCGTGGCCACGGCGATCGCGTGCACCGCTTCTTTTCGATGGACCGGGGTCAGCCCGATCATGTCGACGAAGCTGGACATGATCGTGTACGTGAACCAGGTGCCTGCGCGATTCACCTCGGCGAGGATCTGGTCGGACGCTCCCGGCATCTCAGCATGGCCGATCTTGAACCAGTCAGGCTTGAAGCCCTTCTTGATGGGAAGGTAATCGTCGGCGATGAGCTGTCCCAGCACCTCGATGCTGAGCACGCAGATCGGGACGTCGCCCAGCTGAATCGACCCGAATGCGATGTCGGTCACCTGCGCCACCGACGTCATGAGCGCACTGCGGTGCCGGCGCCCATTCGAGCTGTTCACCGCCGCGCGCAGCTCGCGGCGCGCTCGTCGCATGATGCCGCTGACAAGCGTTTCCGCCCGCATCACCTCGAAGATGTAGCCGACGTAGGGCAGCAGGATTGCGAAGTTGATGAGCGCCAGGACCACTGCGGCCGCGACGCTCCATGTCGGGACGTAGTTGACCTTGACCTCCGCGCGAACCAGGAACGTGTACAGGATCGAGGCCAGCGCAAAGCTGAGCACCAGCGCGTTCAGCGGATTGCGCGTGAAGATTCCCATGATTCGCGGCGAGTAGCGCGAGGACGTGGTCTGAATGCCGAAGACGACTGAAACGATGACGATGCTGAGAGTCACGCCCTCGGCGCCACCGACCAGTCCGAGCGTGCCGGCTGCGGCCGCAGGGTCGGGGGTGAAGAAGTCGACTATCGATCGATAGTGGATCGCGTCAAGAAAGCCGAAGAAGATGACGAGCATGAGCGAGACCGTGACCAGGGCCAGGCCGGACAGCGCGGCGCCAAACCAGCCGCGAGCGCCGCTTTCGCTCACCATTGGGCGGGGTGGCGATTGACGCGCCTCGTCAGCCACTGAAAAGTCCCAAGCACACGGCCACGGCGATCCTAAGCGATCGGCACGCCATAGTTAAGGATGGTGGCAATTCGCGCGATCGTCTTCGACTTCGACGGGCTGATCCTCGACACTGAGGAGCCGATCTACCGCTCATGGCTCGAGGTCTACGAGGCGCACGGCGAGACGCTGCCATTTGAGCGTTGGGTTCAGATAGTCGGATCGACCACCACCGAGTTCCATCCACAGCGCCACCTCGAGGAACGCCTTGGGCGGCCCCTGTCCCAGGAGGTGGTCGATGGGCGCATCGGCCGCCGGACCGAACTGATCCTCGCCCAGCAGGTCCTGCCGGGGATCCTCCAGCACCTCGACGAAGCCACGCCCCTTGGCCTCAAGCTTGGCGTCGCGTCGAGCTCGACGCGTGACTGGGTCACCGGCCATCTAGAGCGGCTCGGGATTCTCGGCCGGTTCGACTGCGTGCGGTGTCGCGACGACGTCAACCATGCGAAGCCTGCGCCGGACCTCTACATCGCCGCGCTCGGTTGCCTCGGCGTCAGCCCCTCGGAGGCAGTCGCCATCGAGGATTCACCCAACGGTGTGATTGCAGCCAAGCAGGCGGGGATGCTTTGCGTCGCAATCCCCAACTCGATCACCGCCAGGCTCGACCTCAGCCAGGCCGACCTGGTGCTCCGATCGCTCTCTGACATGCCTCTGCGGGACCTGCTCCAGCGGCTCGATGGCAGCCTCAGCCTCTAATCTTTCGTCGTGCGAATTGGAATCCTGACCGGTGGTGGCGACGCACCCGGCCTCAACGCGGCGATACGGGGCGTGGCGAGGCGCGCCTTCCAGCTCGGCCATCGCGTGAGCGGCGTGCAAAACGGGTGGGCCGGGTGTCTTGAAGACGGCATGATCGATGAGCTTTCGCCAGAGAGCGTCCGCGGCATCCTGCCGCTGGGCGGAACGATTCTTGGGACCTCTCGCACGAACCCGCTAAAGGTGAAAGACGGCATAGCCACG
>JBGQGI010000234.1:0-3051 GCA_041497375.1 Candidatus Dormibacteraceae bacterium
AGATCAAGCTCGACCCGTCGACCAGCAACCATTCAGGCAAGGTGGCCTGATCCTAGCCGCTTAGGATGGCGGTGCTTTGAGGACCTTGGCGGCGCTCGCCGCACTTGCGCTCGTCGGCTGCACGGTTGCGCCACAACCGGCGCCAACGCCCACGCCCGTCGCATCTCCCACCCCCACCGCGTCAAATTCCGCGGACTCCAAAGCGGCGGATTTCCGCATCAGGCTCGACCTCCTTCTCGGCGAGCACGTGATCATCATCGCCAAGCAATCGTCGGCTCCGGCCAGGCAGGCCGAGTACACGAGCTACCTTCGCTTGCTCACCGTCAACGGCACCGACCTCACGGAGCTGGTGCGATCAGCCATGGGTGACAGCGTGGCGGCGCGCTTCGACCAGATCTGGAGCGCGCAGAACGACAACCTCGTGAACTACACGATCGGCCTCGTCACTCACGACAAAGCCAAAGCCGACGCCGCGATGGCGGGCATGGCCGGCACGTTCATCCCTCAGTTCTCTCAATTCCTGAACGATGTGACGCAGATCCCGATCAACCTCATCGAACCGCTTTTGACGCGGAACATGCTCGAGATGAAGGCGATTCTTGACGACCAGCTCGCGCGGAACTACCCGAGGCTGTACGCCGACATCCGCTCGTTGTACTCACACGCCACTCAGATCGGTGACGCTCTCGCACCCAAAATCATCGGAAGCTTTGCTGACAAATTTCCGGGGAATGCCACGAGTCCGTCTGCGAATCTGCGCGTGTCTCTGAACATCAATTGGCAGGAGCATTCGTACCTCGCCACGATGAGGACCAGTGCCGCCATCGGCGGCCGCTCGGCGGAGCTGGCCGCCGCGACCGGCGCTCTGGTCGAGAACGCCAACGCCCTCGACGCAACATTCGCCGACCTCTTGGGGGCTCCGGTGGCAGGGCGATTCGACCAGGTGTGGGCCACCGGAAACGCAGCCACCATCGGCTATGCATCGGCGTCCAAAGCAGCGTCAAAGCAGCGGGCTTTGAGCGTCCTGACCGAAGCCTTTGTCGCTCAGCTCTCGGGCTGGCTGCTGGATTCCACAGACGTGGCAGCGGACGTATCGCGGCCTCCGCTCGAGGCTCAGCTTGAAGCGCTCGTCACCGTCATCGACGATCAACGCGCGAAGTCATGGTCGAGGCTGGCCGCGGACGACAGGGCTGCCGAAACCTCAACCGAGGTTGTCGCTGACCTCGTGGCTTCGGGGATGATCGCAAAGCTCCACGAGTGATTCCGCTAGTCCAGCGCTGAGGCGATGATCTCCAGGCCCGTGGCGGCCTCTTCGTGGTCGAGGATCAGCGGCGGGCTGATGCGGACGGCCCGCGCCCCTGCCGTGAGCAGCAACAACCCACGTTCGAATGCCTTCTGGACGAGCTGCGCGGCCAGTTCCGCGGTCTTCAGCTCCAGAGCGACCATCAGCCCAAGGCCCCGGACGTCGGTCACCTGTTCGTGCGTCTGCGCGATCTCCCGCAGTCCGTCCTGCAGCTGCGCGCCAACCTTCGAGGCGTTGGCCATGAGGCCCTCTTCGAGCAGGTCGAGCGTGGCCAGACCGGCGGAGCACGCAACGGGATTGCCACCGAAAGTGCTGCCGTGCGAGCCGGGAGGCCAGCTCATCTGCTCGGCCCGCGCGATGAATGCGCCCAGCGGCAGCCCCGAGGCGATGCCCTTGGCCAGGCAGACGATGTCAGGCTCGACATTCCAGTGCTCGACTGCCAGGAGCTGCCCGGTTCGTCCCATCCCGGACTGGACCTCATCGGCGACCAGCAGGATTCCATGCTTGAGGGTCAGCTCTCTCAGCCTTGGAAGGAAGTCGTCGGGCGGCACGAGGTAACCGCCCTCGCCCTGGATCGGCTCGACAAATACCGCCGCGACACTTTCCGGCGGAGCCACCGTGCTGAACAGCTCTTCGATCCGCGCCAGTGAATCGTCGGTGGTCACTCCTCGCGCAGCGGAAGGGTAAGGGGCGTGAAAGACCGATGAGAGAAGCGGCGCAAAGCGCCGGCGCTGGCTCGCCTTGGACGCCGTCAGAGACAGCGCGCCGAAGGTACGGCCGTGAAACCCTCCGATGAACGCCACGTAGCTCGGCCTGCCCGTCGCATACCTCGCGAGCTTCATGGCTCCCTCGATGGCCTCGGCTCCCGAGTTGGTGAAGAAAACCTTCGCCGGAGTGCCGGGCAGGATCTTCGCCTCGAGGCGCTCCGCCAGCTCGATCTCCGAGCGGTAGTAGAAATCGGTTCCCGACATGTGCAGGAAGCGCCTGGCCTGCTCCTCGATCGCCGCGACGACCTTGGGATGGGAGAACCCGGTGGTGTTGACTGCGATGCCAGCGGTGAAGTCGAGGAAGGTGTTGCCGTCGACGTCGGTGGCCCAGCAGCCCTCGCCTCGCTCCATCACGAAGGGGTAGGCGCGCGTGAAGCTTGGAGACATCGCCTTGGCGTCTCGCGCGATCAGCTCGGCTGCCTTTGGACCTGGCAGCGAGGTCTTCATGTGGGGCCGGCGAGCTGTCTTCACGAAGATTGGGGGGTGATCGCGTGATTCATCCCGGCGAAGGTATCAGACCCTGCCAGACGCGGCCTGCGACGTAGGCCGGAAACCGCACAGACAAAGGGCCCCGTTTCGTGCTCCAATGGAGCTCTTGGTAAGGGGGACGAAGGCTACTTTCAGTGTCCGGCCGGCTACCCGGGACGACCTGAAGGCGATAGTCGGTATCTACAACTGGGCGGTGAACCAGACGTTCGCCACCATCGATTCTGAGCCTCTCGGCACCGAGGAGGCCGCCGCCTGGTGGGAAGCGCACGGGAAACGGTCCAAGTTGATAGTGTCCACCGACGAAGGCGGGGTGATCGGGTGGGCGCGCCTGTTTCCGTGGAACCAGCGCGGCTTTGACATCGTGGAGGATCTTGTGTACGTCGATCCTGTGCACCAGGGACGCGGCATCGGCCGGGCGTTGCTCGCGGAGCTCATCACTGAGGCCCGCGGCCTCGGCTACCGCACGATCGTGGCCACCATCGCCACCGACAA
>JBGQGI010000235.1:0-3023 GCA_041497375.1 Candidatus Dormibacteraceae bacterium
ACGAGGCTCGGGTCGATGTGCTGGTAGGAATCCTTGTGCTTGAGCACGGCAGCCACGTGCTGGCCGCCCTTGTGAGCGAAGGCTCCATATCCGACGAAAGGCTGCTGCACGGGCAAGGCCAGGTTTGCGATCTCTGCCACCGTCCGTGATAGGTCCGTGGACCTCGCCAGCGAGTCAGACTCGAGCGCGTCGATCCCCAGCTTCAGGACGAGGTTCGCCACGACCGAGACGAGGTTGGCGTTGCCGCATCGCTCGCCATAGCCGTTGATGGTGCCCTGCACCATGTCCGCGCCTGCGGCCACGCCCTCGAGCGTGTTGGCGACGGCGAGCTCGCAGTCGTTGTGGCAGTGGATGCCGACGCCGACCGGCCGGTCGACCTCGGCGAGCCCGCGGCGAACCGCCTCGACGCCTGCGCGAATCTCACCGGGTAGGCTGCCGCCGTTCGTGTCGCACAGCACCACCCAGCTCGCGCCGGCGCGAGCCGCTTCGAGGCACGCCTCGACTGCGTACTCGGCATCCCTGGCGAATCCGTCGAAAAAGTGCTCGGCGTCGAAGACGACCTCTTTGCCTAGCGCAATCCCGTAGGACACCGACTCTCGGATCATGGCCAGGTTCTCGTTCGGCGTCGTGCCGAGCACCGCGCTCACCTGCCATGGATCGCTCTTGCCCACGAGTGTCCACGTCGCCGCCCCACTTTCTGTAAGCGCCTTGATGTTGGGATCGTCCTCGCACGTCCCGCCGGCGCGCCGGGTGGCCCCGAACGCCGCCAGCTTGGCGCGCTTCAGCGGATGCGCCAGCAGGCTTGCGAAGAGCTCCTCGTCCTTGGGGTTGGACCCGGGGAACCCACCTTCGACGTAGTCGAAGCCGAGCCCATCGAGAGTGCGCGCAATGCGGAGCTTGTCCGAAACCGAAAAGGACACGGCCGGCCCCTGGGCGCCGTCGCGCAACGTGGTGTCGTACACCACGATGCGCCTCGCGGCGCCATTGCTATGGCTGGATGTGGTTGGTCTGGGCATAAAAAAACCTCCGGGCTTTTGTGGCCGGGAGGTCCTGCGACGTCAGCGAGTGCGCTTAAGTCGGGGGACCTCCCCAGGCAATTCCGATGATCGCGACGCGCGACTTTGACATCGCAGCAAAGACTAGAGCATCGCGGCCCGAGCGAACCAGGGTGCGGCAAACAAAATCTGAGCGGTATTGTTGGAGTCGCGCTATGTATTCGATGCCTCAGCGGGCGCTGCCTTAAGCCAAGTAATCTTCAGCGCGTGGCGGAATCACAGGTCCTGGGGCTTCTTGTCGCGGCGCGCGACGAACCAGGCGTGTTGTACCGGCTGTCAGAAACGATCTTTCGGCACGGCGCGAACGTCACTTACGTAGCCGGTGGAGCGCATCGCGATAACGCCGCCGAGCTGCAGCTCGAGGTCGCGGGCGCACCCGACTCTGCGCGCTTGATCGCCGACCTCGAAGGCCTGGAGGGCGTCACCAAGGTCAGCACCGTTCCGACGTTCGAGCGCATCTACGGGAAGCGCGTGATCGTGATCGGTGGCGGGGCGCAGGTCGGCATGGTGGCGCAAGGCGCGATCTCCGAAGCGGACCGCCACAACATCCGCGGCGAGCGTATCTCGGTCGACACGATCCCGCTCGTCGGCGAGGATCAGCTGGCGGCAGCGGTTCGCGCGGTGGCCCGGCTCCATCGCGCGCGAGCGCTCGTCCTCGCGGGCGCATTGATGGGCGGAGACATCAGCACCGCGGTCCGCGAGATCAGGGCGGTCGGGATCCTGGTCCTGTGCACGAACATGGCGGGCTCGGTGCCCGACGCCGCCGACCTGGTCGTGACCGATCCCGTCGAAGCCGGCGTGATGGCGGTGATGCTGATCGCGGACACGGCAAAGTTCTCAATCGAGCACGTCAGGGGCAAACGCTTCTAGCTCAGTCGATCGACCTTGTCCTGACCCCGACGTTCATCGTCCCGGTCGCCGAGCCCACATAGATGCCACGGGTCGGCGCCGCGTCCGTGTAATCCCTGCCCACCGCCACGCGCACGTGGTTCTCCGACGTGCGCACGGGGTGGGTGGCATCGAAACCCACCCAACCTCTTCCTGGAACCCAGCCTTCGGCCCATGCGTGGGACGCGCTGGAGGCGCCTCCCCCTCCCGGCACGTGAATGTATCCGCTCACGTAGCGCGCAGGCACTCCCATGGCCCGGGCGGTGGCGATGAACAGGTGGGCGAAATCCTGGCACACGCCGGCGCGCAGCTCGAGCACCTCATCGACTGCGCTGTACACGTCGGTGACGGCTCGGTCGTAGGTGAACTCGCGGCTGATGGTCAGGGTCAACTCATCAAGGGCCCGCTCCACTGCCGGACCGGAGCGCGGGTCAGCGATCGGGTGGCGGCCCGCCAGCTCGCGAACGCCGTCGACGTCCTTGACAGGGGAGCGGAAGCGAAGGAAGTCGTGCACCAGCTCCTCGCCGGCGTCCTTGTCAAGCCCGAGGCCGGTCTCGACGACCGATCGGCTGGTCACGATGAGCCGCGTGTGCGGCCGCACGAGGTTGAAGTAGTGCACGTGGTTGCCGTAGCCATCTCGATACGTGCGAGGTTCGATTCCTGAGCTGACATCCAGGTCGAATTCCAGGCAGCGCTGACCGTTGCCGTCCATCGGGCGCAAGCGCACCTCCATCACTGTTTCGGCGATCGGGCCGGAGTACTTGTATCGAGTGCTGTGAACTATCTCGAGCTTCATTGCTGCTGTTGCGGCATCGCCCTGCCCTCGTCGCCCATAACGGTGGCCGGCACCTTGCTTGGATGGAAGTAGGCCTCGCGCATCGCAAGCTCGAGCTGTCGCAGCATGGCGCGGCATTCGGTCTCGAACTCGCGAGGCCGCTCGGCGACGGCGGCCGCGGTCGTGTCTATGAACATCCCATGTAACCGTGAAAGCAGGCGCTTCGCCTTCGAACGGCGGCCGGGACCGTCGATCCTGGACACCGAGTCGAGGGCGACCTGCGCGGAGAAGCGAGCTGATCGCGG
>JBGQGI010000236.1:0-2989 GCA_041497375.1 Candidatus Dormibacteraceae bacterium
ATCACGGGAATCTTGCGTGGTCCCTTGCTGTTCTCGTTGGTAACGACATAGGCCGTCGATCCAGTTACGGTTCGTTGGTGTCGGATTGCTAGGGCGATGCACCACGGATCAGCGTGCGGACCTGGAATATCCATGTCCATTTCTGGGCACTTCATCCAGATTTCGGTCACGATATTTGCCTGATCCTGATCCGAAGTTCCCGCAACGCTTCATGCGGAGAAATCAATCGACCATCTGCCGCCATCTCTGCCATACCCTGCCAGATCGGGGAAAAGACGGGTACCTCGATTGGGTAGTCGTTCTTGATGTCAATTAGACTACTACTGTCTAGGACGTAGATGATGCCTCAGTGATCGCCTAAAAACCGGCCAGTTCTGATCGGGTCAAAACCGGCCAGTCGGCGGGTGCGAGACGAAAGAGTATGTGCGTCAGTTCTTCTCCGAAGGCAAGTCGCCGTGCTTCCTGGTGCGCCAGCTCTTGGGACCGCACTTGATGACATGACCGTCGTCGAGCAGACGGTCGAGCATGGCGCTGACGGCTGGCGTGTCACCAAGGAGTTTGCCCCAGTCATCGACGGGACGATTGGATGTCATGATGGTGCTGGCGCGCTTGTGTCGGCGCATGATGATCTCCAGCAGGTCCTCGGCCGCCGAGGCGGGCAGCTTGCGCATGCCGAGGTCGTCGATGATCAGCAAGGGAACGGACTCGTGCTGGGCCATGAGTTCCTTGCGGATGCCATCGAGGGTGGCGTCGGCGATTTCTTCGAGCAGGACATAGGTCTCGCGGTAGAGG
Organism: Candidatus Dormibacteraceae bacterium; assembly: GCA_041497375.1. GTDB lineage: Bacteria > Chloroflexota > Dormibacteria > Dormibacterales > Dormibacteraceae > Palsa-872. The sequence continues at coordinate 793 of JBGQGI010000236.1, forward strand.
ACCTTGTGCCCGTTGAGGATCGCCGCCACGCCAATGGCCTGGGCCAGGTGGCTCTTGCCGGTGCCGGGCGGGCCGAGAAAGAGGACGTCCTGGTGACGGTCGATGAAGTGTCCGGCGGCGAGCTCGAAGACGAGCCGGCGGTTCATCTTCGGGTTGAAGGTGAAGTCGAAGCCGTCGAGCGTCGTGCCGGCGTCGCGGAAGGTGGCCTGCTTGACGCGGCGTTCGATGAGACGATCGGCCCGGCGGGTAAGCTCGTCGGTGACCAGGGCCGACAGGAAATCGAGGTGCGGCAGCGGTTCGCTCTGGGCCTCGAGGAGGCGCGTCTCCAGGCTCAGCGCCATGGAGCCCAGACGCAGTTGCCTGAGCGATCGCTGGAGTTCGGGGATATTCATGGTTCCTCCTGTGGTGGGGTGGTGGTGAGGCGATCAATCAGATCGCGGTACTCGGTCAGCTCGCGGATCAGCGGATCGATCTGTTTGAGGGTGAGCCGCAGCGCGGGCTGGCGTTCGACGTAGCGGCGCACGAAGCGGTAGGTCGGGGTGCCCATCTCGAGGGCGGCGGCACAGGCATCCTCGACACGCTCGGCGCCGAAACGTTTGACCAGGGCGATGACGCCGAGGATACGCCGAGAGCCGAGGTCGCCCTCGCGTTCGTGGATGAGACGGCACACCGTGCCGATGTGCTCGCCGGCGCGGCCGGCACGTTCCAGGATCTCGTACAGTCGCAGGGGCGTGGGTGCAGGCCGATCTTCCCGTGCGGTGCGATGACGCCCGGGCTGTTGACGAGTGTGCTCACGGAGCAGTTGCCCGTGCTGCCCGGACAGAATCCGTACGTGCCGGGAGTCCCACTGGACCCAGACCACGCGCCCGACGTGCCCCGGAGGCACCGAATAGTAGGCGCGTGCGACCTCGACGTGGCCGTCGAGATGCACGGTCCGGGTGCCATACTCGTAGGAGCGGAACGGCTCGACGGGCAGCGGGCGCAGGTGCGGTTTCTCTTCGGCGAACATCGTCGCGACCTGGCGCTTGGTAGTCCCGTGGATGCGCGTGTCGGCCCAGCGCTCTTCCCAGTGATCAAGATGTGCCTGCGCCTCCTCAAGGCTCTCGAAGCGGAGTCCTTTAAGAGGTGTTTCCTGGGCATGGTCGACGCCACGCTCGACCTTGCCCTTGCGATCGGGGTTGCGGATCCGACATGGGAGGGCGACCACGCCGTAGTGGGCGAGCATATCGCGGTACAGCGGATTGAGCTCGGGATCATAGATGTCGGGCGTGAGCACGCCCTCCTTGAGATTGTCGAGCACCATGACGCGCAGGCAGCCACCGAGCCGTTGGAACGCTTTCTCGTGGAGCTCGGCCCACACCCGTGAGCTCGAACGCCACACCAGGAAGCGCACGCACTTGCGGCTGTAGCCCAGCGTGAGCACAAACAACCGGGTGCGACGGTATGTGCCGGTCTCGGGGTAGCGCACCATTGGCCCGGTGCCGTAGTCGACCTGCGCTTCTTCACCCGGTTCGGTGTGGATCACCGCGAACGTCTTCGCGATGCCGTGGCCGCGCAGCCTGCGCACGAATCGGCGCACGCTGCTGTAGCTGCCCTGGAACCGGTGCGTGTCGACCAGCTCCTGGTAGATCGCCACCCCGTTGCGCCGGTTCGACAGCGCCTGCTCAACGATCTCCCGATACGGCTCGCACGTACTGGGTTGCGCCTTCAGCTTCGGTGGCAGCGCCGGCGTGGGGTCGGTGATCACCTCACTGGCCGGTTTTGCATCTGCCCCAAGGTCGGTGATCGCCTGACTGGCCGGGTTTGGTGGCGGGTGCCGGCCCCGTACCGATCGAATCGCGATCCCGGCCGCCTTCAGGTACGTACTCGCCGTCTCGCGCCGTACCCCGACCGCCTCCTCGATCTGCCGCAGCGACCAATTCAGTCGGCCCAGTGCCACTACCTGCTGTCGTTTCTGTTCGCTCAAGACGTTGGCCATCCCGGCGCAGGGGCATTCCCCCGCGCCTTCGTCAACGTCTCGCGCCCTTACTCTGACTGGCCGGTTTTCAGGCGATCATGACTGGCCGGTTTTGGGCGATCACCGAGGTGTGGTGTTCCGAAATGAGCGGATCGGCAGCGACGGCGTAGAGAGCATCATAGTCTGCGGAGCGCAGCGGCCTGAGCTCGACGAGGTCGCCCTTCAGAACCGGCTGATAAT
>JBGQGI010000237.1:0-2975 GCA_041497375.1 Candidatus Dormibacteraceae bacterium
CACAGCCGGCGGAGCCGGCAAACGGCTTCGACATGAACGACGCGAGGAGGCCCTCACGCCGGGCGATCTCCTTGACGCCGTTCTTGAAGCTGAAGGCACGATCGGGCCCGGCCATGCCGCTACCCGGCACGTAGTTGATCTCCCATTGAGAACCCGCGTACTCGCAGTTGGCGGTGATGATGTCGATGCCGAAGTCGCGCATCTGGTCGATGATTCGCTCGATGGCAGGCACCCACGTGTTTCGAATCGAGTTAAAAATGTGGTAGCCGTTGAAAAGCGGCTGGTGAGTCTGAGGATCCAGAAGGTAGAACTCGCACTCCATGCCGATCACCGGTTCGTAGCCAAGCTCGTGGCAGCGATCGAGCACTCGCCGGAAGACATGACGCGGCGATGCGGCGAGCGGGCGTCCGTCCGCCCATGACGCTTCGCAAATGAATCTCGCGGTGGCTTCTGCCCAGGGGATCACGGCGGCGGTCGACGGATCCGGACGGAGCAGCTGATCGGCGTAAGCGACCTCTTCGTTGTAGAGGGTGCCCGGCACGACGTCTGACCTGGTGTCCAGCACGGCGGCTCCGCCGTACATGTTCAGCCCGTCCTTCGAATAGGCGGCGGCGTGGTCGATCGGGACGATCTTCGACCGGCTGGTGCCGTGCATGTCGGGCAGCTCGAAACGGACATTGCGAATTCCGCGCTCCTTCCATTCAGCAAGCACCCTCTCGACGGAAACCGACTTCTTCTCTGCGATCACCATGGCATCAACTCCTGGTTCCGTTGTTCCAAGTGCGCACCTCGAGGCCTATCTCGGCGGCCACCGCCCTCGCCGCTTCGGCTCGCGCCTTCGGCACCACTGCCAGCACGCCGCCCTCGCGTCCGTCACCACGCAGCAGCGCCGCGGCCAGCACGCGCGGCGGCTGCAGATGACACCCATCCCACCCAAGCGACGGGTACGAGTCGTGGACCACGACCAGCGAGCGTTGGGGGCCACGAATCAGCATCTCGAGCTCGACGAAATGCCCCACGTCCCAATCCGGCGCGGGGTCGTCCACCGGGCGGCCCTCCAGCTCGGCCAGCAAGACATCGATCGGCGGCCGGCTGCCCCACAGCCGGCCCGTGCGCAGGTTCGCGATCAGACGCACACCTAGTCCTTGCGATTCATCCATCAACCGCTCGATGCGCTCCGCATCCCAGGAGCCGCGCAAAGGCATGCAGCGAAGCTCTCCGGCCGACGCTGCTTCGATGGCCTCCGCCAGCCCGCGCGCCGAAGTGCCTGACTGTTCGGCCGGCGCCGCCGGCAGCGCATAGCGATACGCGGTGTTGCTGACCGCGCCGGGCGGAACTCCCGCGTCTGGGTCCGCGTCAGGCAGCACGGTGCCTGCACGCAGCGCGACCAGGTCCTCGTCGATAGGCTCGCCGTCCCATGATGAGAATCCCGACTCGTTGAGGACCCGCGCCGCCCAGAACGGACCGCAGAGATTGTCCTTCTGCTGTGCGCCAGCGCTCTCGGCAATGACGGAGTTGAGCCGGCCCATCGTCTACACCGTCCTCATGTAGCGGTCGCGTTCCCATTCGGTGACCGTCTCTCTGAACGCCTTGACCTCCCAGGTGCGCGACGTGAGGAAGTAGTCGCTGAAGCGCTCGTCCAGCGCCTGGCGCAGGACCAGGTCGGACTGAAAAGCCTGGATCGCACTCTCCAGGGAACCAGGCAGCTCCGGGAGCCCTTGTGCATATGCGTCGCCCTCGATCGGCTCGGGCGGCTTGAGCTTGCGCTTCATGCCGTCAGCGGCTGAAGCCACGACTGCCGCGACCGCGAGGTATGGGTTCGCATCCGCGCCCGGGCGGCGGCATTCCAGGCGGCAGAGGTCAGGCGAGTCCTTGCGGGCAATGGCCCTAACAGCGCACGAGCGGTTCTCCATTCCCCAGGTTGCGTTGACAGGCGCAAACCAGCCAGGAACCAGGCGCTTGTATGAGTTGATGGTCGGATTCAGCAATAGAGAGGCGCCTGGAAGATGCTCGAGCACGCCGGCTATCGCGGAGCTGAGTGCAGCCGGCAACGGCTTGCCCTCCGAGGCGCGAAAAGCGTTGGCGCCGTCGCTCCAGCACGAGAGGTGGACGTGCCCGCTCGAACCCTCCTCGCCAGGGGAGGTCTTGGCCAGGAAGCTCGCCTTCAGGCCCATCGTGGCGGCGATGTCCTTGACCGCCATCTTGGTGAGCACTGCGTCGTCCGCCGCGCGCAGCGCAGGACGAGCCCCAAGATTCAGCTCGAGAAGGCCGGCGCCCGCTTCCGTGTGGACGGCGGAAAGGTCAACACCAAGAGCATCCAACGCCGGGGTGAGAGCGCTGAGAAATTCGCTGAACCCGCCAAGCTCACCCAGGCTGTAGCTGAGGCCGCTGGAAAGCGGCTTGCCGTGGGCGTCCCAGAGCCTCATCTCGTACTCGACGGCGGCGACGGCCTCGTAGCCCATCTCGGACAGACCGCCCAGGACCCTGCGAAGGACCTCACGAGAATCGAGCTCGCAGGGGGTGCCGTCAGGCCAGCTCGGCGTGGCGAGGCAGACCTTCCAGCCCGGCCGCCAGGTCAAGTCGTGAAGGGTGCTGACGTCGGGGCGCACCAGCAGGTCGCCGGCACCTGAGCGGATGCCGAATTTCGTGTAGTCGCTGATCGGCGTGTCCGTCGGGTCGAGAGCCAGCAGCAGGTCGGTCATCACGGTCCCGTGGCGGAGCGCAGATTCGAAAGCCGCGGGCCGCAGCGCCTTGCCGCGGATCGATCCGTTGACGTCGGGGATCCCGAGGAGGATGAACTCGCCACCCTCGCTCGCCCGCGATGGCGCGGATTCCACGCGCTTTGCCGGCTTGGCCGCCGCGTCGATGGTGCTCACAGCTTGTTGCCAACCGCCTTCTCGACCGCTTCGATCGTCGCTTTGAACCGCTCGACCATCTCGTCCAGCTCCTCGTCGGTGCTGGTGAAAGCCGGCGCC
>JBGQGI010000238.1:0-2888 GCA_041497375.1 Candidatus Dormibacteraceae bacterium
GCATACCTGGAGGCGGCGGGCCTGACGCCCGCGGCAATCGACCGCCTGAGCGCGAAACTGGCCTGACCGCAGCCCGCTTTCTTCGTCACGCCAGTAGCGATTCCACAGTCTCCCCGAGCGTCGCCAAAGACACGCGATAACGATCCGTCCTTCGGTGCCGCATCGCGCCCGGCACGAGCTCAATCATCATCCCGGCGCACCAGCTCCGCCCACACCTTGAACTCCCCCACCTGCCTTGCGGCAAGCGTCTGGCCATGGTGCCACCTCACGTCGGTCTCCAATGACACGAATTGTCGTTAACAGGCTGGGTTGGCGCCGGCGTGCGCCCGTCCGAGACTCATGCCGTAGCCAACCAACAACTCTGGGAGGTCTGATCGGTGAAGAAACAAGCGCCTTTGGTCAAGCAGCTATACAGGCTCAACGTCGAGCCGCGAGTCGTGAATCAGCTCACGCGGCTGGCCAGGCGCACAGGCGAACCGAAGACTCGGCTCGCGACACGGCTGTTCACGGATGCGGTGATGGGGTTCAGGCCGCCGGCCAAAACAAGCTCCGCCAAGACAAAGACCTCCCTGGCGAAGTCCTAGCCCGCGGTCTGTGCAGCCTCCCGCTCCGGGTCGACCGCGTGGCCGCCCGGCACTTCGGCGTACATCGCGTCGATCTGCGGCTGGTACTTGCTGTTGATGACGCGACGCTTGAGCTTCAGCGTCGGCGTCAGCTCTTCAGACTCGGGCGACCACTCGGTCGGCAGGATCGTGAAGCGCTTGAACTGCTCGACACGCGAAAGGTGGGTGTTCGCGACCGTAAGCGCACGCCGCACCTCGTCGATCACGGCTGGGTTCTCGGCCAGCTCGGCCAACGACAGCGCGGCGATGCCACGCGCCTTCGCCCACCCAGGCGCCACCTGCGGATCGAGCACTACGAGCACCGAGATGAACTTACGCGCGTCGCCTATGGCCACTGCCTGCCCGATGATCGGGCTCGACTTGGCAAGCGCCTCGAGGTTTGAGGGCGAGATGTTCTTCCCCGCCGAGGTGATGATCAGCTCCTTCTTGCGGTCGACGATCCGGAAATGGCCGTCCGGGTCGAGCTCCGCGATGTCGCCCGTGTGCAACCAACCCTCGGAATCGATCACTTCCGCGGTCTTCTCCGGGTCGCGGTAGTAGCCGACCATAACGTTGCCCCCGCGCGTGAGCAGCTCGCCGTCGGCGCCCAGACGCGCCTCGGCGCCGGGAATCGGCCTGCCGATAGAGGGAGTTTTGAACTGATTCACCGGCACGATGGTGCCCGGGCCCGTGAGCTCGCTCATGCCCCAGATCTCATACAGAGGAAGGCCTACGGCGGCCCAGAACTCGTGAACCTCGGGACGGCTTGGGGCGGTTGTCGTGATCGCGAGCGTGCATTGGTCAAGGCCGACCTTCGTTCGCAGCGCCATGAACAGGGGCTGCGCGCGTTCCACCACCGCGGCGAGCTCTGGAGGCACCTCCTGGCCTTCGTGTCGCAGCCGGTACGTGGAGATCGCCGCAGAAAGGGCGCCCTGCGCCATCTGCCGCTTGGTCTCGTCCGGCTCGGCCGCGATACCTGCCTGCAGGCCTGCCATCAGCTTCTCCCAGACTCGGGGCACGCCGACGAACAACGTCGACCTCGCTTCAAGCAGGTAGGGAAGGAGCATGTTCAGATCGGGGCAGAACCACACTTCGTGGCCGGCGTAGATGCCGCGCCATTGTGAGTTCATCCGCTCGGCGATGTGGGCGAGCGGCAGGTAGCTCACGAGACGCTCGCTCCCGCGTTCCAACACGCGGCGCATCGACTCCACGGTCCAGGTGACGTTGTTGTGCGAGTACGTGACGCCTTTGGGTGGCCCGGTTGTGCCGGAGGTGTAGATCAGTGAGACAGCGTCTTCCGGGCCGACGGCTCGCCACGACCTTTCGAATGCCGCCGGGTCGGCGGCGTGTATCTTGCGTCCTTTCTCGAGCAGCGAATGCCACGACAGAACGCTCTCGGGCGGCGTCCCATGCACGAGCACGATGTGCCGCAGATGCGGGGTCGAGGATCGGATGGCGAGGAACTTCTCCAGGAAGCCGGCGTCTTCGACGAAGGCCACCGAAGCCTCGGAATGGTTGGCGATGTACTGGATCTGCTCTGGCGCCAGAGTGTTGTAGACGCTGATTGCCGCCCCGCCTGCGTGCACGATGCCGAGGTCGGCAATCACGTGCTCCGGCGCATTGCGGGCCATGATCAGCCCGAACTGCCCTGAGCCGAAGCCGAGGGACCGGAGCGCCAACGTTATGGCCGCGACCTCGTCTCGGTAGCCCTTCCAGGTCAGCGAGCGCCACGAGCCGTCGTCCTTCCAGTGCAGGGCCTCGCGGTCACCCCACTTCGAAACGGCGTCGGCAAAGATGCTGCAAACCGTCTTTCCGGACACCGCGGCATCGATCGAAGCCCGCTCAGCGATTACGTCCATGGCTGGGAATACACTACTCGCTGGTGGGGCGCGCTTGATCTACGTGAGATCGCGCCGGTCGATCGTGACGCTCGGGGCTGCCGGGCTTGCCTTCGCGCTATTTTTTGGCGCCCTGGCGGCCGTCGCCATGCGCCTGCCGGCGGGCTGGATCGGCGGTCTCGCCCTGGCCGCCGGATCGCTGGGCGGCGCGACGCTCGCCGCGTGGGCCGGCTGGAGGCTCAGGACTTGGCCGTCGGGCAGGCTCGGGTTCTTCCGCGATCGGCTGGTGATGATCCAGGGGAAGCATGAGATGCGCGCGGTGTGGTCCGCAGTGGAGACAGTGACACTGTCGGAGCCCGGTTCATGGCCGCACGTGCGGCTGACCGACCGCCTCACGATCAGCTTCAAGAATGAGCCGCCGCTTGCTTTCAAACCAGCGCATTTCGGC
>JBGQGI010000239.1:0-2854 GCA_041497375.1 Candidatus Dormibacteraceae bacterium
GCAGGTGATCGACGAGGTCAAGGCGTCTGGGCTGCGAGGCCGCGGAGGCGCAGACTTCCCGACCGCGACCAAGTGGTCGTTCGTACCCAAGGACCACCCCGGGCCCAAATACATAGTGGTCAACGCTGACGAGTCGGAGCCAGGCAGCGCCAAGGACCGCTACCTGATGGAGAACTCGCCGCACGCGTTGGTTGAAGGCGCCGCGATCGCGACGTTTGCAATCGGTGGCCACCAGGCTTGGATTTACATCCGCGGCGAATACGACATGCCGTACGAGATGTTGCGCGACGCCATTGCCGAAGCTCACGAGAAGGGCTACCTCGGCGAGCACCCCTTCGGCTCCGACTATTCGCTGGACGTGCGTCTCTATCGGGGCCACGGCGCCTATATCTGCGGCGAGGAGACGGCGCTTCTCGAATCCCTGGAAGGGAAACGCGCTCAGCCTCGATCACGCCCCCCCTTCCCCGCCATCAAGGGCGCCTGGGGACAGCCGACCGCTGTCAACAACGTGGAGACGCTCTCGACAGTCCCGTGGATCATCCGGCACGGCGGAGCCGAATACGCAAAACGCGGCACCGAGAAGGCGAAGGGCACGCGAATAGTGACTGTGAGCGGTGACGTTCAGAAGCCCGGCAACTATGAGATCGAGATCGGCGTCACCTACAGGCACATCATCGAGAAGCTTGCGGGCGGTCCCTTTCCGGGCCGAAAGATCAAGGTCTTCTGGCCCGGCGGCTCATCCGCGAAGGTCCTTCCCGGCTCGATGCTCGACACCTCGACCGACCTAGACGGCCTCAAAGCGCTCGGGACGATGGGTGGGTCTGGCGGGATCATCGTGATGGACGACTCGCATTGCGTCGTCAAGGCGGCGGCCCGGCTGCTGCGCTTCTACGCGCACGAGTCGTGCGGCAAGTGCACGCCCTGCCGCGTCGGCAGCAACTGGGCCGTGCGGACTTTCGACCGGATCCTGGCGAACCAAGGCTCGGAGATCGAGCTCGCCCTCCTGGAACGCGTCCAGCAAGGGCTTCAGGGTGGACGATGCCTGTGCGGCCTTGGCGACGCCGCCGGCTGGGTCATCCAGTCGACGATGGGGCATTTCCGCAACGAGTACGAAGAGCATTGCCTCCACCACACGTGTTCGGTCGAGGGGGCGCTGATCCATGCCTGACGTGAAGATGGTCAACGTCACCATCGACGGCCGCGCCGTCACGGTGCCCGATGGCACGCTTGTGGTCGAGGCGGCGAAGCTGCTCGGGATCGAGATCCCGGTTTTCTGCTACCACCACAAGCTCGACCCTGTCGGCGCCTGCCGCATGTGCCTGGTCGAGATCACGCCTGGACCGCCGGTCGCGCAGGCCGGCTGCATCCGGCCGGTAGCGGACGGCATGATCGTGCGCACGCAGAGCGCCATGGCGGTGCAGGCCCGGGCCGACATTCTCGAGTTCGAGCTCGTCAACCACCCGCTCGACTGTCCAGTGTGCGACAAGGGTGGCGAATGCCCGCTGCAGGATTTCACCTTCCGCCACGGGTACCCCACGAGCCGCATTGACGGCCCGCGCCTTCATTTCAAGAAGCCGATCCCGCTCTCCCCGAACATCGCTCTGGATCGCGAGCGCTGCGTCCTGTGCTATCGCTGCACGCGCTACTACGACGAGGTGGCGTGGGAGCAGGAGCTCACGGTCGCCGAGCGCGGCGTGCACTCGGTCATCGCCAGCCAGTTCGACCAGCCGCTCAGATCCAACTTCAGCGGCAACATCATCGACCTCTGCCCGGTCGGCGCTCTGACGTCTCGGGTGTGGCGATTCGAGTCGCGCCCTTGGGACATGCACCACAGCGCCAGCATCTGCTCGAAATGCGCGGTCGGCTGCAACGTCACGCTGTGGCAGCGTCGCGGCCAGCTGGTGCGAGTGACCTCGCGCGAGAACGACGACATCGACGAGGGCTGGATCTGCGACCGCGGCCGCTTTGACTACTCCGACGTCAACGACCCGGGTCGCCTGCGAGTGCCCACCGTTGACGGCGCCAAGACCACCTGGGCGGTGGCTCTCAACGCGGTCGCGGCCGGCATCAAGGGCAAGGGGTCGAAGCTCGGCATCTCCCTGCCCCAGGACCTGACCAACGAGGAGGCCTACCTGTTTCGACGCCTGCTCGATGGACCTCTTCGCGGTGCCAAGGTCAAGATGCACGGCCGCACAGCGCTGCCGGCGCCCAGCGGTGACCAGCTGATGATCAAGGACATAGATGACGCGCGCGTCATCATCATCGTCGCGTCGGACACAGAGAACGACGTGCCCATCGTCAACCTGCGCGTCAAGAAGGCGGTGTCGAAGCGCGGTGCGAAGCTGATCGTCATCCACCCGGACGCGGTCGACCTCGACCGCCACCGGCAGACCGTACACGTCCGCAACCAGCCGGGGGAGGCAGCCGCCGAGGTGCGCAAGCTGGCCGACCACGAGACCCTCGTAGAGGCGCTCCGGGAGCCCGGCGGTCCGGTGGCCATCCTCTATGGCGACGGGCGGGGAAGCGAGGACGCTGCAGGTTTGGTGGCCGCGTGCGCCGAGCTCGCGAGCAAGGTCGGCGCGAAGGTGATGCCCCTGTATCGAGGCACCAATGAGCGCGGCGCCCTGGAGCTCGGCGTCGCCAGGTGGGATTCGCTGGATGGGGTCGAGGCACTGTTGAGCTGGGGCCCGCCGCCCACCGCCGGAATTCCGGCGAGCGTCAAGTTCCACGCCGCGTGGGATCACCTTCCACGGCCTGAGCACAAGAACGCGGCGGTCGTGCTGCCGGCCACGAGCTTCGCCGAGAGGCAGGGCAGCTACACCAACCTCGAGGGACGGGTGCAGTTCTTGCGTCC
>JBGQGI010000240.1:0-2850 GCA_041497375.1 Candidatus Dormibacteraceae bacterium
CGCCTAGCCAGCTCCGTGGCCAAGATCCTCCGTGGCAAGCACAAGCCCACTTTTACGCCGCACCTGAACACGGGCGACCACGTGATCGTCATCAACGCCGCCAAGGCCAAGGTCAGCGGCGCCAAGCTCACCGGCAAGCACTACACCCGCTACACGGGTTACCCGGGCGGCCTTCGCACCCGCAGCCTCCAGGTGGCCAAGGACCTGGACCCGACCTTCCCCCTGATGAACGCGGTTAAGGGGATGCTGCAGCACAACACGCTCGGGGCGGACATGCTCACCCGACTACGCATCTACGCCGGGGCCGAGCATGGGCACCAGGCCCAGATGCCGAAGGTGATCACCTTCGACTCAAAGGGAGACATCAAACTTGGCTGACGCCTTTCTCAGGGGAACCGGCCGCCGCAAGAACGCAGTCGCGCGCGTGCGCATCCAGCCCGGCGAGGGCCGGGTCCTGATCAACGACAAGGAAACGCTCGCGTACCTCGGCCGGCGGGTGCTGGAGATGGCGGCTCTTGCGCCGCTCCGCGTCACGAGCACTCAGCGCAAGTTCGACATCAGCGTCAAGGTGGTCGGCGGTGGCACCAGCGGCCAGGCCGGCGCCATCTCGCACGGCATCGCCCGTGCGCTCATCAAGTACGACCCGGACTTCCGGCCCGCTTTGAAGAAGGCAGGCCTGTTGACTCGCGACCCCAGGATGAAGGAGCGCAAGAAGTACGGCTTGAAGAGGGCCCGCAAGGCTCCGCAGTACACAAAGCGCTAGTCGTGCCGTCGCGCCGGCTGGACTGGCCGGACTGCCGAAACACGCGGGATCTTGGCGGACTTCCGTTGGCCGGCGGCCTCACGCGGAGCGGCATGCTCGTCCGATCAGACAACCTGCACAGCCTCACGGCCGCTGGCCAGGAGGCGATGGCAGCGTACGGCGTGACCGACGTGATCGACCTGAGAAGCGAGTCGGAGGTTGCATCCTCGCCGAGCCCATTCGCAGTGCTGGAGCCCTTCAGCGGCCCGGCGCCAACCTACACGCACCTGCCTCTCGTCGATGACGCGACCATGCGCAAGCTGGCCGAAGCGCCCGACATGTTCGACCGGTACCTGATGATGCTCGAGCACCGCGCGGATGCATTCCGTGGGATCTTCACGGCTCTGGCGAGGACCGAAGGCGCAGCAGTCTTCCACTGCTTCGCCGGCAAGGACCGGACTGGAATGGTGGCCGCGATGAGCCTTGCCCTGGCCGGAGTCGATGTCGACTCGATCGCCGCGGACTACGCCGAGACCGACTCTCAGATGGCGGCGCGATACGAGGAATGGCTGGCGGCGGCGCCGCCCGAGCAGCTCGAGGAGATGCGCGAAGATCTTCGCTGCCCGCCCGAACGGATAGTCGCAGTGCTGGAGCGGTTGGACCAGAGGTGGGGAGGAGTCGAGGGCTACCTGGAGGCGGCGAGCATGCCTGCAGCAGAGATCTCGACCCTGCGGTCAAAGCTCACGAACTGAAAATATGAGAAAGGACCAGTCGGTCCTCTCTCATCGAGCGTGCGGCTTCGCCGCAGGCTCTGCTCTCTCTCCCGGGATGGGATTTATTACGAAATAGCCTCGCGAGGCCACGCCGTGGCGTGTAAGAAACAAAGTCATGGCCGGGGGGACCCCGGCCAACCCTGCCACGCCAGCAAAGGCGCCGTCTATTCACGCGCCGACCAGCTCGCCCACGGCCTCGCTGAAAACCTCGTGGTGCCTGTCCACGTCCTCCCTGGTCGTCGCCGGCGACATCAGCGCCATGTTGTGGAATGGGGTCATCAGGATTCCGCGGTTCGCCAGGTAGACGTGCAGGTAGTCCTCGAGCTCGCCGTCGGTGGCTGCATGAGACTCCGTCCCGTTTACGGGCGGTGGCGAGGTGAACCGGTACTCGGTTCTCGCACCCAGCTGGCTCACGGACCACGGCAGCTCGTGCGTGTCGATCACCTGCTGTACGCCGGCTGTGAAACGGGTGCTCAGCGAGATCATCGTCTCGAACGCCTTGTCAGTGAGCACGTGCTCGAGCGTTGCGCGCGCCGCGGTGATCGACACCGGGTTGCCCGCCAGGGTGCCTCCGACACCGCCCACATCGACCATGTCCAGGTCGGCTCGATTCGCAAGGTGGTGTGCGAGCTCGTCGGACATTCCATATGCGCCGACAGGAATCCCGCCTGCGATCGCCTTGCCGATTGTCAGCATGTCAGGCGTCAGGCCCCAGGCCCGAGTCGCGCCGCCGGGTCCTGCCGAAAAGGTGTGCGTCTCGTCGTTGATGAGAAGCGTTCCGTACTTCTTCGTGAGCGCTCTGACGCCGGCGAGGTATCCGTCGTGGGGCAGCACAATCCCCATGTTGGTGAGCGCCGGCTCCATCAGCATGGCGGCGACGTCGCCGTGAGCCAGCTCGCGCTCCAACCCCTCGAGGTCGTTGTACTCGGCGACCCTGCTTGTCGTCGTGACATCGGAGGGTGCGCCCACATTGCCCTCCCGGCTGGCGCCGCGGCCATCGGGTCCGACGACGATGAGCGATTCGTCGACGGTGCCGTGGTAGCAGTAGCTGTTGAACAGGATCTTCGGCCGCCCCCTGATCGCGCGAGCGAGCCTGATCGCCCACCGGTTGGCGTCGGTCGCGGTCAGCGAGAAGCTCCAGAAAGGCAGGCCGAAACGGCGCGCGAGCTCGGTGGCGACCCAATCCGCGTCGGCGGTGGGCATCATCGTGGTCACGCCGCCTCTGCCGGCAATCTGTTCGACCACGGCGTCGACCATCGGTTTGGGCGAATGGCCGGCCATGGCCCCGGTGTCGCCGAGGCAGAAGTCGATGAGCACGTGGCCGTCGATGTCCTC
>JBGQGI010000241.1:0-2844 GCA_041497375.1 Candidatus Dormibacteraceae bacterium
GCCTGGAGCTTGGTGCCGTCCGATCCGGTGCCCGCGTGGTCGCTGGTGTCGGTCTCGATGAGCTCCAGCGCCGCTTTGGGGCCGAGGTATGTGATCTCGAAGGCGCGCCAGATCTCCTCGGGGGTGATCTCCTTGCCGGTGGTGTCGGTGATCCCCTGGATCACCTTCATGAACTCGATCTGCAAGCGCCGCGGCAGGTCCAGGTGATAGTCGTTCTTGAGGATGTAGGCGACGCCGCCTTTCCCGGACTGGCTGTTGACGCGGATGATCGCCTCGTAGGTTCGGCCGACGTCATGGGGGTCGATCGGCAGATACGGCACCTCCCAGACCTCGTCTTTTGAGGCAGAGAGCGCTTCCATCCCCTTCTTGATCGCGTCCTGGTGCGAGCCGGAGAAGGCGGTGTACACGAGGTCGCCCGCGTAGGGATGGCGTGGGTGGACCGGAAGCTGGTTGCACGCCTCGACGACGCGCCGAAGGTCGTCGATATTCGAGATGTCGAGCTCGGGCTCGACGCCCTGGCTGAAAAGATTCATTGCCAGCGTGATTAGGTCGACGTTGCCCGTGCGCTCGCCATTGCCGAAGAGAGTCCCTTCGACCCGCTCCGCCCCCGCCATCAGCGCAAGCTCGGTCGCCGCTACCGCGGCGCCACGATCGTTGTGCGGATGCACGCTGAGGATGAAGCTGTCACGCGCCTTGATGTTGCGATGGCACCACTCGATCTGGTCCGCGTAGATGTTCGGCGTGCTCATCTCGACGGTCGCGGGAAGGTTGAGGATCATCCTGTGGTCGGGCGTGGGCTGCCAGACGTCGATCACCGCTTCCGAGATCTCCTTGACAAAGTCGAGCTCCGTACCGGTGAAGCTCTCAGGCGAGTACTCGAAGACGAACTCCGTCGACCTCTGGTCCGATGCCAGCCGCTTGATCAACTCGGCACCACGGACTGCGATGGCGACGATGCCCTCCCGATCGAGGCCGAACACCACCCGCCGCTGCAATGCGGACGTCGAGTTGTAAAGGTGCACGATGGCCCGCCGTGCGCCGGCGACACTCTCGAAAGTTCGCTCGATGAGCTCGTCCCGGGATTGGGTCAGCACCTGGATCGTCACGTCGTCGGGAATCAGGTTCTCCTCGATGAGCAGCCGCACGAAGTCGAAGTCAGGCTGCGAGGAGGACGGGAATCCGACCTCGACCTCCTTGAAGCCCATCCTGACCAGCACCTCGAAGAGCCGCCTCTTCCGGCTGACGTCCATCGGGTCGATGAGCGCCTGGTTGCCATCCCGCAGGTCGACGCTGCACCACACCGGGGCCGCGATGATCGCGGTCTCCGGCCAGCGCCGGTCGGGCAGGTGGACAGGAGGGAAGGGCCGGTATTTCCTTATTGGCATTCGCTTCATCGGTTCTTGGGTTCCTCTGCGCTTTGGTCTGGGAGAAATGAAAGACCTCCTGTGTCGACTGGACGCAGGAGGTCTCGCGAGCACCCGCCGGGGGCGCTCGCCTACGTAAGGAGCAGCTGGCCGGATCGTCGATCCGAGCTCATCGTCCGCCTATGGTGCCTGGAAAGGCGCCCATTTGTCCAGTTGCTCAGTCACAAGCGCCCGGCAGAGCTTCAGTCGGCGAGCACCATGCAGGTGGTCGTCTTGATCACCCCGGCGATGGCCTGGACGCCGGCCAGTATCTCCCGAAGCTCGGCCAGGTCTCGGGCCTCGATCGAGGCGACAACGTCATAGTCGCCCGTGATCGCGTCCGCGGCACGCACGCCCGGGACGTCCCTGATCGTCGTGGTCAGGGTCAGCGACTGGCCGTGCAACGCGTTGATGAACATGTAGGCCCTCATGGCGGTTCTCCCCGGCTATTAAAGCAGCGTCGGGTGGTCAGAAATCTCGACGGCCCATGAAGCGATTCGCCACCTCGGGACGGCTCAGCTCGTAAACGGCTATGCGGTGGCCGCCCGGGGTCGTGAAGGAGCAGCAGGGGCCCATCGGGATCTCGAGCGTATGCGCCGTCTTCCAGCCACGCGCTTTGAGGTCGGCCAGCGCTGAATCCAGGTCGCCGACCCGATAGATGAGGATCGGCCGATCGCCCTCGAGGTGGTCCGTCAGCAAGACGTGCGGCGGACCCTGTGCCAGGCGGACCATCGCCACACGCGCCCCCATGCCCTCGACCGCGAAGCCCAGCTCGCCTCCCAGGACGCCGGTGAAGTATTCGAGGTCCTTGGCAACGTCGGCACTCGGTACGTACAGGTAATCGAGCTGGATGAAAGGCGGTGGGCCCTTGACCTTGTCCGAATGCGCCTTGTCAGGGCTTCGTCGCGGCATCGCCAGCTTGATGGGGTGGGGAGCTTTTCGCCGCGTTCTTCTCTTCACTCCACCGCACCCCGTAGAACTTAGCGAGGTCGGCGGGCAGCACCAGATCCGGATCGGCCCCCTTCAGCAGGCCACCTTTCTGCAGCGCCCGCGTCACCAGGCCGGAGCAGACCTGGTGGTGCCGGCGCACCAGCCTGAGGGGTAAACCGGTGAGCAGGAAGATCATCGCCCCGAAGGCCTCCAGGTACCCGAAACCCTGCCCCACCTGGGCGTTGGTGTAGTCGACCGCCCGCTTCCGGCCTTCGGCCGAAAACTCGGAACCCAGCCGCACGAGATGGAATTCGTCGTCCGTGTAGCGGGAGATCGGGCTGCGCGTGACACCTCTGCTCTCCGCCTCGACCAGCGCCCCGCCCTCGTCGACTATCAGCGCGCAGTGGCTCCAATGCGCGTAGACGGCGTCTGGCCCTTTGAACCTGAACTTCTGCGCGATGGCGATCAGCCAGGCCATCGGGTTGTGCCGGTGGGTGAGGATGAAGTCGCC
>JBGQGI010000242.1:0-2799 GCA_041497375.1 Candidatus Dormibacteraceae bacterium
CGCCTCCGCCACCGCGAGCTGGGCGCCGAGGTTTGGATCGAGGTGACAGTAGCGGCTGTTGCAGTCGGTGGTCATTGCGATGCCCATCCGGGTGCCTTTGATTCGCAGCATCGCCGCATCGCCTCCAGGCGCGATTACGGTGGAGTCGCCGACCATGTGGTCGTAGCGGCGGAAGATGCCGCGGCGGCTGCTCAGGTTCGGGCTGGCCAGGAGCTTGAGCAGAGTTGCGCCTGGATCCACCATTGGGCGGAGCTGGTCGAGGTCCAGCGACGGCCGGGCCGCTGGAGCCATGCCCGTCAGGCGCCGCAAAGGCGCGCCTTCGGTCAGCAGCGGGATGGGCAGCCGCGCGACCTCTTGACGCCCATCGACGACGGTCAGGCAACCGTCGTCGGTGACCTCGCCGATCACCGCCGAGGCCAGGTCCCAGGCTCGGAAGATCGCCTCGACCTCCGGCTCGCGCCCGCGCTGCACCACCACCAGCATCCGTTCCTGCGACTCCGAGAGCATCACGTGGTAAGGCGTCATCCCTTTCTCACGTCGCGGCACTCGTGAGACGTCGATTCGCGCGCCGGCTCCCGCCACCCTGCCCGCGCACTCAGCGACTGAGGAGGTGAGTCCCGCAGCGCCAAGGTCCTGGATCGCCACCACCGCGTCGGTGTGCGCGAGGTCCATGCATGCTTCGAGCAGGCACTTCTCGAGGAAGGGGTTGCCCACCTGCACCGCCGGCCGTCGCTCAGAGCTGGCTTCATCGAGCTCCACCGAAGCGAAAGAAGCGCCGTGGATGCCGTCACGGCCGGTATCGGCTCCGACCAGGAGCAGGCTGTTTCCAGTTCCCTCGGCGCGGGCGCGCATGAGCCTGTGCACCGGTACCAGGCCGACGCACATCGCGTTTACGAGTGGGTTCTGCGCGTAGCAGTCGTCGAAGTAGACCTCGCCGCCCACTGTTGGGATGCCCATGCAGTTTCCGTAACCCCCGATTCCCGCGACCACGCCGTCGAAGTGGTGGCGCGAGGCGGGCAGCGGACCGAAACGCAGAGAGTCGAGCAGCGCGATGGGGCGGGCGCCCATCGCGATGACATCTCGGATGATGCCGCCGACACCGGTGGCCGCGCCCTGGTAGGGCTCGATCGCGGACGGGTGATTGTGTGACTCGATCTTGAAGACCGCCGCCCAGCCCTGACCGACGTCGATGGCGCCGGCGTTCTCGCCCGGCCCCTGCAGCACGCCCGCGCCGGTCGAGGGAAGGCGGCGCAAGAGGGCCTTGGAGGTTTTGTATGAGCAGTGCTCCGACCAGAGCACGCCGAGCATCCCGAGCTCGACCTCGTTTGGTTGTCGCTTCAGCTGATCGACGATGACGCGGTACTCGTCAGGTGTGAGGGCGACTTCGCGCAACCGCTTCTCGATCTCTGTCTCTTCTACCTTCAAGACACCAGGACCCGCACCGCGGACTCTGCGACCGAGCGGAACAGCTTGAGGCCGTCGGTGCCGCCAAGCTCGGCCTCCGAGCAGCGCTCAGGGTGGGGCATCATCCCGAGCACGTTGCCGCGCTTGTTGACGATGCCGGCGATGTTGTGCAGCGATCCATTCGGGTTGGCGCTCGCGACGACATTCCCGTCCCGGTCGCTGTACCGGAAAACCACCTGGCCGTTCTGCTCGAGGCGCGACAACGTGGCAGGGTCGGCGTAATAGCTGCCTTCTCCGTGCGAGATCGGGACTCGGATCACCTCGCGCTCTGAGCACTGCGACGTGTAGGCCAGATCGTTCCGCTCGACCACCAGGTTTGTCCATTCGCATCGGAACTCGAGGGACGCGTTGCGGATCAAAGCACCAGGCAGCAAGCCGGCCTCGCACAGGATTTGAAAACCGTTGCAGATTCCCCACACGAGCCCACCCCGATCCGCGAACGCGCCAACCTTCTCCATGACCGGTGCGAAGCGCGCGATCGCTCCCGTGCGCAGATAGTCGCCATAGGCGAAGCCGCCAGGAAGAATCACGCAGTCGCATCCTTTGAGGTCAGCGTCCTTGTGCCACAGGTACTGCAGCTGTGCGCCGAGCACCTGGTCGATCACCCAACCGCAATCCCGGTCCGACCACGTTCCCGGGAACACCACGACCCCGAACTTCATGGTTTGGAGGGTGCCTCGGACTCGATCTCGAAACGGAAGTCCTCGATGACGTGGTTCGCCAGCAGCTGCCTGCACATCGACTCGACCTGCTGCCTCGCCTCGTGTTCGCTGGCAGCGTCGAGGGTCACCTCGATGTACTTGCCGATGCGGACGTCCGACACTTCCCTGAAGCCCAACGAGGCCAGGCCCGCCTTGACCGTGATGCCCTGCGGGTCGTTGACGAGCGGCTTTGGCGTCACCACAACGCGCGCGATCATCGGAGTCATTGCCTCACTCGTTTCGCGCCTTTCGATGGAACAGCGGTTTTCCCACGACGCGCTGGTATGCGGTCAGGTATCGGTCACGCGTTTGGGCGATAACGTCGTCGGGGAGCGCTGGCGGCTCGGATTCTTTGTCCCAGCCCGAGCGGGTCAGCCAATCGCGGACGAACTGCTTGTCGTAGGAATCCGGCGAAGTTCCAACCACATAAGTGGACGCTTCCCACAGGCGCGAGCTGTCAGGGGTCAGCGCCTCATCGATGAGGATGAGCTCGTCGTTGATGGTGCCGAACTCGAACTTGGTGTCGGCGAGGATCAATCCCCGGCGCCGCGCGAGCTCGGCGGCAAACCGATACAGCTCGAGGCTGGCGTCCTTCAGCTTGGTGGCGAGCTCGTCTCCGAGCTCCTCCTTCAAC
>JBGQGI010000243.1:0-2752 GCA_041497375.1 Candidatus Dormibacteraceae bacterium
CGGGATCGGGCCCGACCAGTCCACTCCGCTCACGCCGCTGCGGCCCAGGTAGCCCTTGACGGGCGGGGTCCCATCCTTTCCCGATGCTCGGTAGATCTGGATTCCGCCGTTCACCGCCACCGCCAGCAGCGTTGCGTCGGGACTCCAGGCGAGCGCGTCCGCATGGGGAAGCTTCGAGTTGACCGCGCGTGGCCTGGTCGTAGGCGATGGGGATCCGGTTGAAGGGGTCGTCGCAGGAGAGCTCGTCGCGCCGGCGATGGGTACGTTGACGTCGATCGGCTCGATCACCGGTCCGTGGTCGGGCCTGGACACGGCAACGGTCGTGCCGTCAGGGCTGATCGCGATCGGGCCGTCGTCGGGTCCGAGCTTGAGGGGAAACGCATGCAGGACGTTGGCGTCGAGGTTGAGCCAGTACCACAGGCCGGTGGCGAAGGCGCGCACAGCGACCAGGCCGCTGTCTCCCGGCGCCGCGCCCTCGGTGAAGAGCGCGGCCTGGGTCGGCGGCTTGGTCATCACCTTGATCCCAGCCGTCGACTTCGTCAGGTCTAGAGCGTCCACCTCGTAGCTGGTGCAGCATCCGACGGTCAGCGCCAGGTAGTGGCCGTTGGCGACGATGCCAAACGGACCCTCACTCTGGAAGTCATACGAGGCGGCCAGCGGCGCGATCGTCCCTGTGAAGGGGTCGACACGGAAGAGCCAGTCATACGGCACCACGCCGGCGATCTTTCGACCTTCCGCAGGCCGGTCGTCGTGGATCGTGAAATACAGCACCGGATACGTAAATCCGGGCGCCGGCGCCCATACGGGCCCGGAGATCCTGAACGCGCCGCCCGCCGGCAGGGGAGACACCAGAGTGTTCTTGCCTGTCGCAGGGTCGAGCACCCCAAGCCCGTTGGCCGCCACGTAGGCGATGAGGCCCTGGCCCAGCGCTCCCTCGACAGGCGAGGGCGTCACTTCCGCCACGGGCGTGCCACCGCTTGCGCAGGAGGCCGCGAGCACGATGAAGAGGGTGGAAACGCTCAGCTTCCTCAAGAGAGCGGTCACCGATCTGGTTGCGGAGGTCATAGCCACTGGTGTGTTACGCGAATTCCCCGGAGAGCGTTACGTTGGACATGAAGGCCGTATTCGTTTTGATGCTGGCGGCGCTGGTCCTCACCGGCTGCGGCGGTGCGGGCGGCGGAGCCGCCCAGCCTACCAGCACCCCATCCACCAATCCTGGCGCCGGATTCGACGTCACTGTCACCGAGAACACTCATTCCGTCACCTTGCGCGCAGGTCAGACCCTCGCGGTCGTGCTTCACGCGAGGCCCGGGATGACCAATTGGAGCGGCGTGCGGTCGAGCGATCAGTCCGTGCTCGCCCCCATCGTCAACCCTGCCGCTTCGGCCGCCCACGGAGTCACGCTGGCAGCGTTCAAGGCGATTGCCCCAGGCAACGCGCAGATAGACGCCACGGCGGGTCCCGACTGCTCGCCGGGCCAGGCGTGCCCCGCTTACGTCATGGTGCTCACGATCGACGTGACGGTTAATCCCGGCTCTTCCTGAGGGGGGACGTCCCCCATTGAGGCGGCGGGCCTGGCAGAGCCAGATCCCAGCGCCCCCCCTGGACCTACTGGCCTGAGGCGTTCCGGATAGCCGACGCGATGGCCTCCAGCTCGGCTCGGCTCCTTGTCTCCGTGTAGTCCCTCGGAAATGTGAGGCCGAATCCGTCATTCGGATATCTCGGGATGACGTGAACGTGGAAGTGCGGAACGTCTTGAAACGCAATCTCGCCGTCGGCGACGAAGAGGTTGACGCCGCCGGCGCCGAGAGTATCGCGGACGATCTGGGCCATGTGGCGGGCGACCCGAAATGTGCGCATCGCCGCAGTCTCGTTTAGGTCGGACATCAACACCGCGTGCTCACGCGGGGCGACGATGATGTGGCCGTGAGTGATCGGCTGGATGTCCATGAAGGCGACGACGGTGTCGTCCTGGTGCACAAAGGTGGCAGGCGAATCGCCCCGCAGGATCTCGCAAAACACGCACTCGTCAGCCATCAGGCAGTGCGAAGCTTAAAGCGGAGGGTCGGCCTCCGTGGGAGTTTGCAGCCGAATCGGGGCGCTCGGTGCGGCATCGACCTGGGCGTCAGGGATCGAAACAGACAGCTCCTGGCCGCCATTCGACGCGACCTCGTCGTGATCGCCGAGGGCCGATGTCACGAGATCCGAATGCTCGCCTGCGGTCGCCTCGCCGTTGGTCGCGGCATCGGGAAGGGGGTGCTGGCCGCGCCGGCGGCGGCGGGCGCGGCGCTCGCCGCGATGTGGCCGCGACAGGCGCTGAACCTGAGACCGGATGCCGACTCGCTGGCACGCAGTGACCACGGCGCCGACTCCGGCTACCAGGCCCTCCTGCTTCGCGTGCTCGAAGAGCGGCCCGAAGAGCTCGGGGGCGCCGCCGATCACCGTCTTGGAGTCGCCGACGATCACGAGCAGCTTCTTGGCTCGAGAGATGGCCACGTTCACACGGTTGGGGTCGTTGAGGAATCCGATGGCGGCGCGGTCGTTCGAACGTACGAGCGACAGGATGACCGCGTCCGATTCACGACCTTCAAATGCATCGACCGATTCGATGTCGTCGGGCGGCACGATGCCCTTGAGAGCTGACGTAAGCCGGTTCACCTGCGAGGCGTACATCGCGATCACCGCGAGCTTTGCCTTGCGCACGCGTCGCCGGATGATCGAGGTGATGTCCTTGCAGAGCGCGACCTCGAAC
>JBGQGI010000244.1:0-2714 GCA_041497375.1 Candidatus Dormibacteraceae bacterium
AGGGCGTTGACAAATGCCTCGCATGTCGCCCAGCGCGATCGAGGCTCTTTGGCCAGCCCGCGCATGATGACGGCATCCACGCTCTGGTTAAGTTCGCCGTTCAAAGAGGTGGGAAGGGCTGGGTCCTGGTGGACATGCGCGTACAGCACCTCGAGGACGCCAAGGCCCTCGAAAGGGATCGACCCCGTGAGCATCTCGTAGGCGATCGTCGCCAGCGAGTAGCGATCTGCGGCAGGACCGACTTGCTGCCCCGTCACCTGCTCCGGCGCCATATAAGCCGGTGTGCCTGTGGTGACACCCGTCATCGACTTCACCGATGAGCCTTGCAGCATCTTGGCCAGCCCGAAGTCGGCGAGGACAGGGGTTTCGTCCCTCTCCAGAAGCACGTTGGCGGGCTTGACATCGCGGTGGACGATGCCCTGCGAGTGCGCATAGTCGAGACCGGCGGCGATGCCGCGGAGGAACCTCAACGCCGTGGCCCGGTCCAATAGCCCCTGGCTCATCCTCCCGGCGAGATTGCCCCCGGGGACGTACTCGACGATCATGTACGGCGTTCCCTCGTACTCGCCGAAATCGAAGACGTTGAGGATGTTGGGGTGGCGCATCCGCGCAATCGCCTGGGCCTCGTGCCGGAAGCGCGAAATTGAGTCTTTGTCGGGCGATATCGCATGCATGACCTTGACGGCACCGGTGCGTGCGAGCTGCTCGTGGTAGGCGCGATAGACGGTGCCCATGGCGCCCTCGCCAATGAGCTCCAGGACCTCGTACTGCCCTAACTTCGTTCCTTGCTCGATCGGCACGAGGCCTGATTATGCGGTTCGGTCGGCGGGATTCACCCCTTCCGGTCCGCGTCGTGCTTCCACCCGCCGCGCCCATGCCTCCGGACCGCGACGACTCCGGCGAGGATCGAGAGGGCAATCTCGCCCGGCGTGGTCGAACCGAGGTCCAGGCCGACCGGGCTCTGGATGCGCGAAATGACCTCCTCAGGCACGCCCTTGGCGCGCAGGGCTTCAAGGTGGTGGCCGGTGTGGCGGCGGCTGCCCACGAGCCCGATGAACCGGGGGTCGCAGGGCACGAGAGCCTCGAGGGCCTGGACCAGGTCAGGGGCATCGTGGTCGGTGTGCACTGCGTAAACCTCTGAGCCGAGGGATCCCCCGAGGTCGTCCAGCGAGCCGATCGCCACCGGCCAGTCAGCACCCTTGAGCCGCTCCCGACGGGTCTCCACCAGCACGGTCCGGAATCCGACCTCCGGGGCCAGGCGCAAAAGGGATCTGGCCACCGGCGTCGCGGCGAAGACGACCAGTGTGGGAGTTGGGGCGTGTGGCTCGACGTAAACCTCTATGGAGCCGAGGTCGTGGCGGTAGTTTCGAAGTACTGGTGCTCCCGCCTCGGAGATGCCAGTCGCGTCGGCCAGGGCAGCCGCATCGAACTCGCTGCATCCGAGCGTGCCCGCTAACGTCGCAGTGCGCGACAGCAGAAGCTTGGCCCCTGGTTGCGACGGCGGCTGGCCGTCGAGCCTGATGACGGTTGCCAGCAACACCTCCTCGCCCAGGGAGATACGGCGGGCCAGCTCCTCCTCGACGCTAGGCATTGACGCCAAAGCGCGTGAGCATTGTTCGGATGATCGCCCGCGCGCGCGAGACCTCGTCGTCAGTGGTGGCATAGCCGGTGGTCAGCCGCACGCTGCCCAGGGCCTCCTCGAGGCTCAGACCCATCGCGAGAAGCACATGCGATGGATCGAGCGAGCCCGACGCGCACGCGGAGCCACTCGATGACGCTACTCCAGCCATGTCGAGAGCGAGCAGGAAGTCCTCGCCTCGCCGGTCGGCGAAGGTGCAGGTGGCGAAGTTGGGCAGCCGCGACTCGCCTCCCGTCATGCGGCCGCCCATCGCGTGCAGAAGGTCGCGCAACGAGGCAGCCTGCTCGCGCGCGATTCGAGCGCGAGAATTGCGATCGCGGGCGC
This sequence comes from Candidatus Dormibacteraceae bacterium, assembly GCA_041497375.1. Taxonomy (GTDB): domain Bacteria; phylum Chloroflexota; class Dormibacteria; order Dormibacterales; family Dormibacteraceae; genus Palsa-872. The sequence continues at coordinate 1,964 of JBGQGI010000244.1, forward strand.
ACACGCTGAGCGCAGTTGCGATGGCGACGCCCGAGGACACGTCCTCGTGGCCGGCGCGCCGGCCCCATTCCTGCGGGCCGCCGTAAAGCTGGGGATCCAGGCGCACGCCGTCCCTGACGAACAGGATGCCGCCCCGACCCGCTCCGAGCTTGTGCCCGCTGAACGAGACGAGGTCGGCACCGTGCGGGACTGGGATCCACCTTGGTCCGGCGCACGCGTCGACATGCACGAGCGCCCCCAGCTCATGCGCCCAAGCGATCACCTCTGACACCGGCTGGATCGTCCCGACCTCGTTGTTGGCGAGTCCGATCGAGACCAGCGCCGCACCGCGGGGAATGGAATCCGCGTCCGCCCGCGCCGAGCTGTCGACCCCGGCGATCTCGACAGCGTGACCCTCAGTCTCGAGGCGCCTCACCGCACCAAGCACTGCCTGGTGCTCGGCGGCCCAGGTCACGACGATGCCGCTCTTGGGAAGGCGGCGAGCTACCCCAAACAGCGCCAGGTTGATGGACTCGGTCCCCGACGACGTGAACGTGATCTCGGTGCGGTCGGCTTCGAGGGCTGCGGCGGCGCCGTCTCGCGCACGATCCAAGCTGGCGCGCGCGGAGCGACCCTCGGCGTGAAGGCTCGATGGGTTGGCGCCGGGCAGGTCGCGCAGCGCGGTCGCGACCTCGCTGAGAACTGGGGCTGACCCGGCGTCGTCGAGATAGATGCGGCTCATTCCCTGGGTGCGCGCAGCGCTGCGCTTACG
>JBGQGI010000245.1:0-2691 GCA_041497375.1 Candidatus Dormibacteraceae bacterium
CCGGAAGCCACGCTAGACCCTTGCCACCCGCACCCTTCGCCACTGTCACCAGCTCATCCAGGTCGCGGCGGGCCATGTCGCGACCACCAGGCACCCTCATGCCCCGAACCACGCCGCCGACGTCGAGCACGCTGCGGAAAATCTGCGCCTTCGTTCCCGCAAGGGCCGATCCCAGGTCGGTGATCTCGAGGTCGTAGCGGAGGTCCGGCTTGTCGGTTCCGAATCTGAGCAGCGACTCCTTTATATCCATGCGCTGAAACGGAGTTTTCACGTCGACGCCGAGAACCTCACGCCAAAGCTCGCGGAACAAACCCTCGATCAGACTGAAGACGTCTTCCTCGTCGCAGAACGACATCTCGATGTCCAACTGCGTGAACTCCGGCTGTCGATCGGCCCGCAGGTTCTCGTCACGAAAGCAGCGTGCGATCTGGTAGTAGCGCTGCACGCCGGACACCATCAGCAGCTGCTTCAACATCTGCGGCGCTTGAGGCAGTGCATAAAAGGACCCAGGGTGCAAGCGCGATGGAACCAGGAAGTCGCGAGCGCCCGATGGCGAGCTCCGCGTCAGGATCGGCGTCTCGACCTCGATGAATTCGTGCCGGTCCATATAGTCGCGAATGATCTTGTTGACGCGGCTCCGCAGCTCCAGCATCCGCATCATTCGCGGCCGCCGCAAATCGAGATACCGGTACTCCAACCGTGTCTTTTCGTCCGGCTCGTCCTGATCCTCGATTGGAAATGGAGTCGTCTCCGACCTGTTGACAACCTCAAGCTCCGAGGCCGCGACCTCGACCTCTCCGGTGGCCATGCGGGGGTTCTCGGAACCGGGCGGGCGCCGCCCGACCAGGCCCTTGACCCGCACCACGTACTCAGCTCGAAGTTCCGACGCGGCCGCGTGCGCCGCGGACGCGTTGGCCGGGTTGAAAACCACCTGCACCGCGCCCCATCGGTCGCGCAGGTCGATGAAAATGAGGCCGCCGTGGTCTCGACGGCGTGCCACCCATCCGTACAGCTCCAGCTCCCGGCCAACATCGGAGCCGCGGATCGAGCCGCAGTGACGCGCTGTGAACCCGCTCATGCGAGGCTGTCCGCAAGTTCCTTCCAGGGAACCTCCGCCTGCTCGCCGCTTGCCATGTCCTTCAGCTGCGCGACGTGGCGTTGGGCGTCCGCAGCGCCGAGCAGCACGACCCAACGCGCCCCCAGCTTGTGTGCCGATCGCATCTTTGCGCGCAGGCTCCGCGGCTCGTAATCGACGGCGACCGAACGCGCGGCTCGGCAGAATCTCGCCACGTCAGCGGCCTCGACTTCGAGCCCGGGCTCGGACAGAACCACGACCTCTGCGGCAGGTTCGGGGATCACCTCTGCCCCACTCGCTGCGACCACCTCCGTCACTCGATCAAGACCTCCGGCGAATCCGACGCCAGGCGTTGGCGGCCACCCCTCTGCCTCCGCCAGCCCGTCGTAGCGCCCGCCTGCGATCAGAGCATCCTGGGCGCCCGATGCGCCGCCCGGGTAGAACTCGAATACGGTGCGCGTGTAGTAGTCCAACCCACGCACGAGGTAGGGGTTCAACCGGTACTCGATGCCCGCTGCGTCTAGCACGCCCCGGACCAGCACCCACGCCGCGGCGCACTCATCGCACAGGTGGTCTGTGATTCGAGGGGCTTTGTGCTTGAACGGCCGGCACTGCGGCACTTTGCAATCGAGAAGGCGGAGCGGATTTGCTTCGACCCGGCGCTGGCAATCGCCGTGCAGCTCGTCCTTCAGCGGCCTGTAGTACTGGCGGAGCAGCTCGAGGTATGCGGGCCTGCACTTGGAGTCGCCGATCGTGTTCAGCTCCAGCGCCAGGTCGCTGATGCCGACCTCGTGCAACCAGGTGGCGGCGAGCTCGATGACCTCCGCGTCCACGGCTGGGCTCGCCGCTCCGATTGCCTCGATGTCGAACTGAAAGAACTGCCGGTACCGGCCCTTCTGCGGGCGGTCATAGCGGAACATCGGACCTAGCAGAAAGAGTCGCGCGGGCTGCGGGCCCTGGTTGAGGCCGCCCTCGAAGTAAGCACGCACGATCCCCGCCGTGGCCTCAGGCCGCAGCGCGAGGTTGCGGCCGCCACGATCCTCGAAGCGGTACAGCTCCTTCGCGACGGCGTCGGTTTCTTCGCCAATGCGCTCGATCAGGTCCGTGTGCTCCAGGATCGGGGTGACGATCTCCTGGTATCCGAACGTCCTGGCCACGCGGGCAGCGGCCTTCTCGACGGTGCGCCACAGGGCGCGGTCGTGGGGCATGAGGTCGCGCATGCCGCGGACTGCTTTGATGGGTTCGGTGCGAGGCATCGGAGTGACGATTGTAAGAAGCTGAGATCAGCAGGGGGGTGCGCCGGGATCTGGCTCCGCCAGGCCCGGCGCCTCAAGGCAGGGGGGTGCGTCCGGAGCTGGCTCCGCCAGGCCGGATGCCCGTAGGGGGGAACTCCCCCCTCAATTGGACGTCCCCCCTCAGCTGAGACCGGCGCGCGCCAGTTAGTATCTGCCCGGATGCGACTTCAAACGAACCAGGCGGCGGTCACTCGAAGGCCATGACTTTTGCCCTCATCCAGCTCATCACCCTGATCTTCGCCGGCCTCGCCCTCCTGGTCGGCGCATATCTATTGATAATCGGTAGGCGGCCCTGGCGCGCGGACGAGGAGACCCACGTCG
>JBGQGI010000246.1:0-2592 GCA_041497375.1 Candidatus Dormibacteraceae bacterium
AACCTAGCTGAGTCCAACGCGGTGGGGTGGATGTTCGAGCGCAAGGGCGTCATCTCGGCCGACGCCGGCAAGAACGACCCCGAAGACGTCGGTCTGGCTGCGATCGAAGCCGGGGCTGACGACGTGCAGGTTGACGGCAAGTCGATTGAGGTCACCACCCCGCCTGGCAATTTCGAGAAGGTCAAGGCGGCGATGGAGGGGATGGGGGTCACTGTCGACAACGCCGAGATCACGATGCAGCCCAAGCAGACCGTCGCGGTGGGGGAGGACAAGGCCGCAGCGGTGCTCAGGCTCATGGAGTCACTGGAAGAGGACGACGACGTCCAGCAGGTCTACGCCAACTTTGATATCCCCACGAACGTCCTCGAACGCGTCTCAGCACAGGTATGAATGAAATCCATTGATAGGTCGCAAGTAGGCCGGATTCATTCCGGCCGTAACCAAGACGTGCACCTCCAAGCGACTCCCAGTCGGGGTGAGGAGCGGCCCCAGGAGGGGGTCCGTGGGGGAGGACCTCAGTCCTCACCCGCGCTTGCTGCGAACGGATTAATTCTCGGAATCGATCCGGGCCTGGCCGGCACCGGGTTCGCGCTGCTGTCAGGTTCCAACCTCGTCCTTTCCTGCAGCACGCTCCTCACCAGCCCCGGACGCGATGGCGCAAGGCTGCTGGCCATCACCAAACATCTTCGTGGGCTCCTCGCCGACCATCCGCCCTCGGAGGCGTCGCTGGAGGAGCTGTTCATGGGCCGCAACACTTCGAGCGCGATAGGGGTTGCGCAGGCGCGTGGCGCCATCCTCGCGGTGCTCGAAGAGTGCGGCGTGCCCGTCTTCGAGTACAAACCGAGCCAGGTCAAGATGGTCCTCACGGGCTACGGCAATGCGGACAAGGCGCAGATCGCACGCATGTTGGGGGCGCAGGTGAAAGTGCCCGAAGGTCGGGTGGATGCGCACGCAATGGATGCGATCGCCATCGCCGTATGTCATGCCCGCAGCCGTAAGCTGGCGCAGGTCGCGCGTTGATCGCGCATCTCAGCGGTGTCGTTCGGCGAGCAGGACCTGACTTCGTCGTCATCGACGTCGGTGGCGTCGGCTACCTGGTCAGTGTGAGCGCCACGACCCGGCAGAAAATTCCCGCCCCGGGCGGCGAGTACGAGCTCCACATCCACACGGTCGTACGCGAAGACCAGCTCGCTCTCTACGGTTTCGCGTCGGTTGAGGAGCTGGAGCTTTTCGAGATGTTGATCCAGGTGGACGGGGTCGGCCCCAAGGTCGGCCTGAACATCCTGAGCGCGGCCAGCCTGGAAATTCTCAAGCGCGCCATCGTGAGCGAGGATCCCGCGCCGATCCGCAGAGCCAATGGCGTGGGCGCGCGCACAGCCGCCAAGGTGATCATCGAGCTGAAGCCGCGGCTCGACGCGATCGCGGAGGTCGAGGTGATCCCGCGCGCAACCGCCCTCGCGGGCGATGGCGTGATCCCGAAAGCCGTCGAGTCTGCGCTGCGCAACCTCGGCTTCTCATCGCAGGAGGCGAGGACCGGCCTGGAATCGGTGGACTGGAGGTCGACACCTTCGACGCAGGAGGCGCTGGCCGCAGCGCTGAAAGCACTGGGTAGGAAATGACAGGAAAGGCCGGTCTGCCTCCCCGCGACGAACCTATCCTCGACGCGCGCGCCGATGACGACCAGTTCGACCTCACCCTGCGCCCACGGTTGCTGTCCGAATACGTAGGCCAGGAGCAGGTCCGGGAGAACCTGAGCATCCTGCTCGAGGCCGCGCGGCGCCGAGGCGAGCCGGTGGAGCATGTTCTCCTCGTCGGGCCGCCGGGGCTCGGCAAGACCACGCTCGCCCACATCATCGCCAACGAGCTTGGGGTCGCGATCAAGGTCAGCTCTGGGCCGGCCATCGATCACCAGGGCGCGTTGGGGTCGATCCTCCTGAACCTCAATACTCGCGATGTCTTCTTCATCGACGAGATCCACCGGCTGAGCAGCGTGGTTGAGGAATCCCTGTACCCCGCGCTGGAGGATTTCAGGTTCGATGCGGTGCTGGGGAAAGGCGTTGGCGCCAGTGCAGCGACGCTGCCGCTGCCGCATTTCACATGCGTTGGCGCTACCACTCGTCAGGGATTGCTCAGCGGGCCGTTGCGTGACCGTTTCGGCGCCGTTTACAGGCTTGCCTTCTACACGAAGGCCGAGCTCGAGAGCATCGTGAAGAGGTCGGCGCGCATCCTCGACATCGAGATCCACGACAACGCGGTGGCCGAGATAGCCCGGCGTGCTCGAGGCACTCCCCGAATCGCGAACCGTTTGCTCCGTCGCGTTCGCGACTACGCCCAGGTGCGTGGCGACGGGCGGGCGACGGTTGACACGACGAGGCTGGCGCTGGGCATGCTCGAGATCGACGAGCTAGGTCTTGAGCCGCTCGACCGTCAGCTGCTGGAGACCCTGATCCTCAAGTTCAAGGGCGGGCCGGTCGGCCTCGACACCATCGCCACTTCGCTCTCGGAGGAGCCCGAGACGATCGAGGACGTGCACGAGCCCTACCTGATCCAGATCGGCTTCCTCGCTCGCACTTCGAGGGGCCGCGTCGCGAC
>JBGQGI010000247.1:0-2567 GCA_041497375.1 Candidatus Dormibacteraceae bacterium
GAAGCCGAACTCCGCCCTCCGGAAGGTCGCCCGCGTGAGGCTGACTACGGGCATCGAGGTGACGGCGTACATCCCCGGTATCGGCCACAACCTCCAGGAGCACTCGGTCGTGCTCATCCGCGGCGGCAAGGTCAAGGACCTCCCCGGAGTGCGCTACCACATCATCCGGGGCACCCTGGACACGGCCGGCACCAAGAACCGCAAGAAGGCCCGCTCGAAGTACGGCGCCAAGCGGGAAAAGAGCAAGGCGGCCTGATGCCTCGTCGAAGCAGTCCGGTCAAACGTGTCATCGCGCCCGATCCTGTCTACCAGTCGGAGGCGATTGCCAAGTTCGTGAACGTGGTCATGAACAAGGGCAAACGCTCGACTGCAGAGAAGGTCGTCTACGACGCGCTCTCGCGAGCCAGCCGGCAGGCCAAGAAGGAGCCCCTCGAGGTGTTCGAGTCGGCGCTTCGAAATGCCACCCCGCTGCTCGAGGTCAAGCCCCGGCGTGTCGGCGGCGCCACCTACCAGGTGCCCGTCGAGATCAGGCCGGAGCGCAGGCTGGCGCTCGCGCGCCGGTGGATCGTGCGTTTCGCGCGCCTGCGGGGCGGGAAAAGCATGTCTGAGAAGCTTGCCTTCGAGATCCTTGACGCCTCCCAGAACACGGGCGGGGCGGTCAAGCGCAAGGAAGAAACCCACCGCATGGCTGAGAGCAACAAGGCTTTCTCCCATTTCCGGTACTAGTTAAGAGAGATGAGCTTGGCACTGAAGATGACGGAGCGGCCGGTGTCCATCGAGAGGACCCGGAACATCGGGATCATGGCCCACATCGATGCGGGCAAAACGACCACGACCGAACGCATCCTTTTCTATGCCGGACGGATCCACAAGATGGGAGAGGTGCACGAAGGTGCTTCGACCATGGACTGGATGGTCCAGGAGAAGGAGCGGGGGATCACGATCACGTCGGCTGCGACCACCGCGATGTGGCGCGACCACACGATCAACATCATAGACACACCCGGACACGTGGACTTCACGGTCGAGGTCGAGCGCAGCCTGCGAGTCCTTGATGGCGCGGTCGCCGTTTTCGACGCCGTCGCGGGCGTGGAGCCGCAGTCAGAGACAGTGTGGCGCCAGGCCGACCGCTACGGCGTGCCTCGCATCGCCTTCATCAACAAGATGGACCGCATCGGCGCGGACTTCTACGCTTCGTTGCACTCCATCCGGACGCGCCTGGGAGCCCGGGCCGTGCCCATCCAGCTGCCGATCGGGTCCGAAGACGCCTTCATCGGCTACGTCGACCTCATCACCAGGCAGGCGATCGTCTACACCGACGACCTCGGCACCACGAACACCGAGTCGCTCGACATCCCCGCCGGAATGGGGGATCTGATCAAGCAGCACCGCCACGAGCTGATCGAAGCTGTCGCTGACTTCGACGACGCGATCATGCACCTGTACCTCGACGAAAAGGAACCGACCGAGGAGCAGATCATGGCCGCCCTGCGCAAGGGGACCGTGGCCGGGCACCTGGTACCCGTTCTTTGCGGTGCTGCGCTGCGCAACCGCGGTGTCCAGCCGATCCTCGACGCGGTGGTCGACTACCTGCCGTCGCCGGCTGACGTCCCCGCGGTCGAAGGCACGGACCCGAAAACCGGCGTGCTGGTCGTCCGCGAGCACGAGGACAACGAACCGTTCTCGGCGCTTGCGTTCAAGATCCAGATGGACCCCCAGGGCGTGGGCAAGCTCACGTTCTTCCGCGTTTACTCAGGCCGTCTGAAGGCGGGGTCGGGCGTGCTGAACGCCTCCAATGGACGGAAGGAGCGGATCGGCCGCATCCTACGTATGCACGCCATTCGCCGCGAGGACGTCGACGAGGTGTTTACCGGCGACATCGCCGCCGCGGTCGGCCTCAAGTACACGACCACCGGCGACACGCTGGCCGACGAGAGCCATCCAATCCTGCTCGAGTCGATTACGTTCCCCGAGCCCGTCATCTCAGTGGCGATTGAGCCGAAGACGAAGGCCGACCAGGACAAGCTGGGCATCGGACTGCAGAGGCTTACCGAGGAAGACCCGACGTTCAAGGTCCACACCGACGACGAGACCGGCCAGACCATCATCGCGGGGATGGGCGAGCTGCACCTCGAGATCATCATCGATCGCCTCATGCGCGAGTTCAAGGTCGACGCCAACCAGGGCAAGCCCCAGGTCGCCTACAAAGAGGCGATCAAGAAGCCTGCGCACGGCGTCGGGCGCTTCATCCGCCAGTCCGGTGGCAAAGGCCAGTTCGGACACGCGGAGCTGGACGTCCGCCCCGGCGAGACCGGGAGCGGGTTCGTGTTCGAGGACAAGGTCACGCAGGGCCGCATCCCGCGCGAGTTCATACCGTCTGTCGAGAAGGGCATCCGGGAGGCGCTTCTTTCGGGGATAGTCGCCGGCTACCCGGTGGTCGACATCGTGACCGCGCTCGTCGACGGCTCGTTCCATGCTGTTGACTCGAACGACATGGCCTTCCAGGTCGCCGGCTCGATGGCCGTGAAGGACGCGATGCGCAAAGCGCAGCCCTACCTGCTAGAACC
>JBGQGI010000248.1:0-2542 GCA_041497375.1 Candidatus Dormibacteraceae bacterium
CCAGCGGCCGCTTAGCCCAAGGAACACCTGCATGAGCAAAATCGTACCTGTCGAGCTTGTTTCGCTGGCCAGCATCGTTCCGCCCCTCAACCACGAGGTCAGCGGGGGCTTCAACGCGATGGTCGACGGGAAGCAGGTTCGCGTCCGTGCGGTGCTGGAGCGGACCGTCGTGATCGAGCACCAGGAAGGCGGCGAGCGCAGCGTCGTCCGCAAGGACAACTGCATGGTCAAGCCCTCGGCGGTGGCCTTCGTGCCGGGTAACCCCAACAACGGTGTCGGTCCGCGGCAGTGGCGCAGGCTGCCAGGCAAGCCCCCCGCGACCCCACGGCCAGGCCCCTAACCGGCCAACCGGGCCACAGCGCCACCTGGCGACGGCCCTCCCACCTCCCGCAGGTCCCTCCCCCACCTGCCGACCCTGACCTCAGGCTAGGCCACGGCCCGAGGGCCGGCAACCCTGCCTGTCAACGCCCCAAAATCAGTCGATGTGGCGCTGCGCCACCAGGGTCAGGAAGGCCGGAAACGACTCCGATAGGGCCACCTCTTCGAACACCTGGCGGGCCTCGGCAAAGCGGCCCTTCGCCCACAGCGCCTCGCCTAGGCGTTCCCGGACCTTGGCCAGCTCATCGTCGGTGATCTCCCGCACCAGATCGGCGGTCACCGGCGAGCCCTCAGCCAACCGCGACGAGTGCCTGATCCACTGCCACACCTGCGACCGCGAGATCTCGGCAGTGGCGACATCCTCCATCAGATTGTTGATCGCCGCCGCCCCGACCCCTCGCAGCCATGACTCGATGTACTGGACCCCCACACTCACGTTGAGGCGAAGCCCGCTCTCGGTGATGGACCCATCGGGGACCTTGACGTCGATCAGCTGATCGGCGGTCACCGCCACATCGGCGCGCTGCCGCTCCAGCTGATTCGGCCGATCACCCAGGACGCGGTCGAACGCCTCGGTCGCCGTGGGCACGAGATCCGGGTGCGCCACCCACGTTCCGTCGAACCCGGAGTTGGCCTCGCGATCCTTGTCCTCCTTGACCTTCGCCAGCGCCACGCGATTGACTTCCGGGTCGCGCCTGGACGGGATGAACGCTGCCATCCCCCCCATCGCATGAGCGCCCCGCTTGTGGCAGGTCTTCACCAGCAGGTCGGTGTAGGCGCGCATGAATGGAACGGTCATCGTCACCTGCACGCGGTCGGGAAGGACGAAGTCGGGCCGGTTCCGAAACTTCTTGATGATGCTGAAGATGTAGTCCCATCGCCCAGCATTCAAACCGCTCGAATGCTCCCGCAGCTCGTACAGGATCTCCTCCATCTCAAACGCGGCGAGGACGGTCTCGATGAGCACGGTCGCGCGGATCGTCCCGCGAGGGACGTCGAGGGCATCCTGCGCGAAGTTGAAGACGTCGTTCCAGAGCCGCGCTTCGAGGTGACTCTCGAGCTTCGCCAGGTAGAAGTACGGGCCGCTGCCCTTTGCGAGCGAGCGCTTGGCGTTGTGAAAGAAGTAAAGCCCGAAGTCGAAGAGGCTGCCTGACACAGGCATCCCACCCACTTCGAGGTGTCGCTCATCCAGATGCCAGCCACGCGGCCGCACGACCAGGGTCGCCACGTTGGCGTCGAGGCGGTACTGCTTTCCCTCCGGGCTCGTGAAGTCCAGGGTCCGTTCGATGGCATCGATGAGATTGACCTGGCCCTCGACCAGGTTCGCCCACGTCGGCGTGTTGGCATCCTCGAAGTCCGCCATGAACACCCTGGCGCCGGAGTTCAGCGCGTTGATAACCATCTTGCGGTCGGTCGGCCCTGTGATCTCGACGCGCCTGTCTTGCAAGTCCGCTGTGGGCGAAGCCACTTTCCACTCAGACTCACGAACCGACCGCGTATCGGACAGGAAGGTTGGCAATTCGCCGGCGTCGAGGCGCGCCTGGCGCTCGTCCCGCATCCGCAGCAGCTCCAACCTGCGATCGCCGAACTGACGCTGCAGGCTCGCCACGAACTCGAGCGCCTCGTCAGTGAGCACCTCCGCGCCACGCCCTGTGACCGGCCCCTTGAGCTTCATCTGTTCACCCGATGCCATCGCCAGCCAATTTACAGGACGCCGTGCCGCCGGAGGGCCGGCATCTCTGGTGGCAGGTCGGTTATGTGCCTGCCAATCGCGCCACGACCGGAGCGAAGGTTTCGTCTGCCTCGCCCGGGACTATCACGTAGGAGATCCCATACCGTTCGCGCCGGCGCTGCAAATCGTCAACCACCTCATCGACGGTCCCGATCAGGAAATGCGGCATGGCGTGAATGTCTTTGGGCTCAGCGCCAAAGCCCGCGGCCATCACCGTTGCAACCGACTCGCGGTCGTCGGTGATGTTGGCGAAAAATATCGTCACGCTCAGCTCGATGCGATCCAGACGATCGCCAGCTGCATCTTTGATCCACCGCAGCTTTTCGTCTGTCGCCTCGGCAAGCCCCGTGCGCACGAGGTCGCGGTTGACCTGGCCTTCGCGTAGATCGAAGTTCACATTCACGATGTCGGCCTCGCGCGCCGCCAGGCGCA
>JBGQGI010000249.1:0-2263 GCA_041497375.1 Candidatus Dormibacteraceae bacterium
CCGGTGCCGCTGCCCGGCTGGGCGGAGAACCCGCACAAGAAGATTTACGTCTGGTTCGACGCGGTGATCGGATACCTCTCGGCGTCGATCGAATGGGCGCTTCAGAGGGGCGAGCCGGACGCCTGGAAGGACTGGTGGCAGAACCCTGACTCGTGGCATTACTACGTGATGGGGAAGGACAACATCACTTTTCATACGGTGCTGTGGCCCGCGATTCTCATGGGCGCCGGCGACCTGCATCTACCTGACGACATCGTGGCGAGCGAGTACCTGAACATGGGCGGTAAGAAGCTTTCGACGAGCCGCGGGCAAGTGATCTACGTGAATGACGTATTGGAACGCTATGACGCGGACGCGCTGCGCTATTACCTGATGATCGCGGGGCCGGAGAACCAGGACACGGATTTCACGTGGACCGAGTTTGTTCGCCGCAACAACGACGAGCTGGTGGCGACGTGGGGCAACCTCGTCCACCGGACCCTGGTGAACGCCCACCGCAATTTCGGCGCGGTGCCCGAGCGGGGAGTGCTGACCGATTCCGACCAGGCGCTGATCAAGGAGGTCGAGGAAGCCCTCGACCATGTCGCCACACAGCTCGGCCAGGCTCGCTTCCAGGTGGCTCTGAAGTACGCGATGACGATGGCGGCGAAGGTGAACGTCTATCTGGGTACCGAGCAGCCCTGGCATACGATCAAGACCGATCGCGGCCGCGCCGGCACCGTCCTGTACGTGGCGCTTCGCTGCGTCGACAACCTGAAGCTCATGCTCACGCCATTCCTGCCGTTCTCATCGCAGAGGCTGCACGAGATGCTCGGCTACACGGACGTCATCGCGCCGCAGCCCGAGGTCCGGGAAGTCGATGAGGATGGGGTCGTTCATCGCGTGATCACAGGCGACTACCCCGTCGCGGACCGCTGGCATGTCTCGCAGCTCGCGCCCGGTCATCCATTGCCCCAGCCGGTGGCGCTCTTCAAGCGCCTCGACGACGTCGTCGAGGGGGGTGCGCCGGCAACTGGCTCCGCCAGGCCCGCCGCCTCAAGGGGGGCATCCCCCCCTCAGCAGGGGGGTGCGCCGGGAACTGGCTCCGCCAGGCCCGCCGCCTCAAGGGGGGATTCCCCCCTTCAAACGGACTAGGCGGCGCTGGCATCTTCGTAGACACCCACCTCCACCTCGAGGAGCTGGGTGACGCGTCGGCTGTGGTGGGCGCCGCGGCGGCTGCAGGTGTCACCCGCATGGTCACGATGGGCGTGGACGCTGCACGAAGCCGAATGGCGATCGAGCTGGCGCGAGGTTACAGCCAGGTGTGGGCGGCCGTTGGTCACCACCCGACTGAGCCATCGCCGCCTGACATTGACGTTCTGCATGAGCTGGCCCGCGATCCGCGCGTTGTGGCCATTGGCGAGATCGGCCTCGATTTCGAGGAGGCGGGGGCTCCGCCACGTCACGTCCAGCTATCGCGGTTGCACGCGCTCTGCGAGCTCGCGGTCGCGCGTGACCTCCCAGTGTCCATCCACAACCGGGGCGCGGCCACCGAGATCCTGGAGGTCATCGATGCCCATCCCGGGCTCCGCGGCGTGATGCACTACTTCGCGCTGGAGTGGGAGTGGGCCGAGCGATTTCTCGACCTCGGATTCAGCCTGGGGTTCGCCGGATTGGTCACGCGTCCCAGCCGCCACTCCCTGCGCGAGGTGGTCAGGCTATGCCCTGGTGATCGCCTCGTGCTCGAGACCGATTCGCCCTATGGCAATGCACACAAGAGGATGGGGGTGCCAAACCAGCCTGCGTTCCTGATCGATACGGCCGAGCTCGTCGCACAGCTTCGCGACACCGACCTGACTGAGCTGGCGAAGCTCGAGTCCGACAACGCGCTGCGCATTTTCAACCAGATGACGTGATCGATCCCGCCGACCCGGACCAGCTCGCCAAGCTTCTGCGCCGGCACCGCATCAACCTCAAGCACAGGCTTGGCCAGAACTTCCTGATCGATCCCACTTTGCGCGACAAGCTGGCTGAGGCAGCGGGCAACCAATCCGATGAGGTCGTCGAGGTCGGGGCGGGAGTGGGCACGTTGACGGTGGCCCTGGCCGATCGCCACAGTCGCGTGACCGCTGTTGAGCTGGATCGAACGCTGATCCCGGCGCTGCGCGAGGTGGTCGCAGGTCGCGAGGGGGTGGAGGTCGTCGAGTCCGACATTCTCAAGCTCGACCTCAGCCGGCGCTATGCCGATGGGGAAGGGGTGGTCGCCGGCAACATCCCCTACAAC
>JBGQGI010000250.1:0-2159 GCA_041497375.1 Candidatus Dormibacteraceae bacterium
AAAGCAGGCTTACGAACGAGCTCATCCTTAAACGCTGGTGCTGATCTTCTTTTCGAACAGTTGTGTGGCTAGCTTTCTTACGACGTAGAGCGGAAGGCTAGTCGCCGACGCTTCCTCGCAAGGCGCGTCACGTGAATCTGCGGACCGCGTCGCGCGGGACGTGCCACGAACCAGGGTTCGTAACCCAGCGCTGTAGTGCCTTATGGGCCCGTTGACGATGGCCCCTAGGCACTGAACAGGAGAAGAGCTCATGAAGCGAATCACCGGCGTCGTCCTTGCGTTGGGAGCGCTGACGTTGTTCTCGCTCCCGGTCTACGCCGACTCGACCGGCAATCAGGGCCAGCCCAGCCAGAGCTGCCAATCTTTCTTCGGCGACGCCGGCCCATTCACGCCTCCCGGTTTCAACACGGCCGGATTCAATCACGCGACGACTGTGTACGCCGGCAGCCAGCCACAGAACTCGAAGAACCCCAAGTCGGTGTCCCAGTACGACGTAGCTTGCTTCCAGGCCGCCTCGCATTAATCGAGAGGGGGCGGCCACCGAGCCGCCCCACCGACTGCCGGTCCGCAGGAGTTCGGCCACGTCAGCTACCTTCATCAGTCAGCTGCTGTCGCCCTTCGCCTCATCGTGAATCTGCTTCTCGAACCAGTGATGCGCGTAAGGCTCGTCATTGAACGCCGCAACTTCAATGTAGCCGGATGATCGGTACAGGCTGATCGCCTCGACGAGTGTCGTGTTGGTTTCGAGACGAACAGCCTTGGCGCCGTAAAGGATGGCGTGGTCCTCGAGCTCGCGCAGGATTCGACGCCCGAGGCCGAGGCCGCGAGCGGACTCGGCGACCCACATCCTCTTGAGCTCAAAAGGGGCGTCGTCGTGGAACTTCAACGCGCCGCACCCGATGGGTTCTCCCCGGAGCGTGGCCACCAAAAACAAGCCGGCCGGAGGCCGCAGGCTCTCCTCGTCGGCGGGGATGCTCTTCGTGGGATCGAAGCCCGTATCGAATCTACGGTCGAGCTCGGTGAAGTATTCGCGCAGGCAGTATTGCGCGTTCGGATGCGCGGGATCGAGTGGGGCTATCTCAACCAGAGCTGCGGTCGGATGCTTGTCCACGTCGCTATGTGGCTGTAGGGGAGACCCTCAAGAGGATCGTGACGATGACCATGATGCCTGCAATTTCCTGCTGGCAACATAACGCAGCGAGCGGCCTCCGCCCTCCTGGTCGAGCCAGCCGTCGTGGCGCAGTCGCTGCAGACCTTGGGTCGCGGTCGGGCTCGCGATGTTGGCCTCACGCCGGTGGTCGGCGTTCGTGATCGGCAAGCCGAGCAGCGCCTGGTCGAGCGCACCGCCGAGCCGTTCGGGATAGCCCTGCGAGCGCGCCAGCTGCTCGCAGAAATCGTGGCGGGCGTGAGCGATCTCCAACCAGCGGCGCCGCTCCATCGCCTCGAACACATGCGCCTCGATGCAGAACTCGACCCACGCCGACGCGTCACGCTGTGGGTCGAACGAGGGTCCTTGCACTTCCTCGAGGACGGTGTAGTACTCGCGCGTATGCCGCCCGAGGTATGGCTCGATCGACACCAGCTCAGGGCGGAGCAAGCCCTCCTTCGCCAGCACAAGGGACTGGACGATGCGCGCCAGCCTTCCATTGCCATCGCGAAACGGGTGGATGGACACAAGGTTCAGGTGGGCCATGGCAGCGCGAACCACAGGGTGTCGGGCGAGGTCGCCTTTGTCGAGCCAGGTGGCCACCTCGCCGACGAGTGAGCGTACGTCGCTTGACTGCGGCGGACGGTAGGGATCCCGGCCCAGTCCCCGGGTCACGATCACGCTGCCATCGCGCAAGCGACCCGGGCCCGCTTGGGGCTGTGGGTGGCAAACCAGGAAATGCAGGTCGAGCACCGTCTGCGGGGACCACTGAAACCGCTTGTCGTCGGCCAGCACGGCAACCCTGTCCATCGCCTGCGCGTAGGCGGCGATGATCCGCTGGGTCTCGTCGGATGCACCGGCGGGATGCCGACCGGCAAGGATCTCGACGGTGTCCTCCAGGCTCGCGCCGTAACCCTCGATCGAGGTCGAGCCGACCGTCGCCTCGGCAGCGGCCAGCCGGCGCAGCGGCCCTGTCCATGGCTGCGCCGAGTCGCCGAGATCCCGCGCCAGG
>JBGQGI010000251.1:0-2094 GCA_041497375.1 Candidatus Dormibacteraceae bacterium
CGACATACGCGACGTGGGCTCCTCACTGCCAAAGGACGTGCGCTTTGTGCCCGCCAGCGGCCTCGACCTCGCCGAGGTGCTTCCGAATGACTACTTCGACATCGCTTTCTTCAGCAACTATCTCGAGCACCTGCCGTCGACCGAAGCCGTGCTTCAGCAATTGCGAGTGACCCACTCGATCCTCAAACCGGGCGGCAGCATCGTGATCTTGCAGCCCAACATCCGCCTCATCGGCGGCGCTTACTGGGACTTCATCGACCACCAGACCGCGCTCACCGAAAAGAGCCTCGCCGAGGCCGCCGTCATGGCCGGGTTCAGGACCAAGCAGGTGATTGCGCGTTTCCTGCCCTACACGACGAAGAGCCGTATCCCTCAGCACCCGATGCTTGTGCGCGCGTACCTCAACTTCCCTCCCGCCTGGATGGTGCTGGGCAAGCAGACCCTGTACGTCGGGGAGAAACCCGCCCAGGCCTGACGCGTTGGAAGCTAGTCGCCAGAGCCGACTTCGTGCTCGGCGCGGTGTGCGTCGCCGCCTAGTCGGCCGGAGCCCTGGCTAGAATCGCCGGACGTGTTTACGCCGGAAGAACGGGAGCGGCTGCGTGAGGAGCTCGTCGCGGCAGCGAAGGCTGACGAGCGCATCAGCGGCGTCGCCATGACCGGGTCCGCGGCGCGAGGCGCGGTTGATCGGTGGTCGGACATCGACCTCGCATTTGGCCTCGCCGATCCCGCAAGGCTCCGGGAGGTGCTTGGCGATTGGACCGACCGGATGCACCGCGAGCGTGGAGCCGTCCATCACTTCGATGTGACGCGTGGGTCCTGGGTCTATCGCGTGTTCCTGCTGAAGAGCACCTTGCAGGTCGACCTCGCGTTCGCGCCGGCCGCCGACTTCGGGGCGCTCTCTCCCACCTTCAAGCTCCTGTCAGGCACGTCGGTCGACCTACCCCAAGGACAGCCGCCGGCCGCCGAGGAGATCATCGGCCTGGGCTGGCTCTATGCGCTGCATTCGCGCTCCTGCATCGAGCGGGGCAGAGTGTGGCAGGCGGAATACATGATCAGCGCCGTGCGCGACCAGGCGCTGGCGTTGGCCGCACTCCGCCACGGTCTGCCGGCGGTGCAGGGCCGCGGCTTTGACGGGCTCCCCGATAGCGTGAAGTCCGCATTCGCAGGCGCGCTCGTGAGGTCGCTCGAAGTCGATGAGCTGAGGCGGGCGTTCAGTGCCGCCGCCAATTGCCTCCTGAATGAGGTTAGGCACAGCGACCCCGCGCTTGCCATTGCCCTGGAGGGTCCGCTGACCGAGTTGAGCTCATGAAGAGGTCTGCCCCGCTTTAGCCTCAATGCCCCGGCCCAGGCCCCCTAGCCCTATTTGGGACAATGGGATCTATGGCGGCAAGTGTCAACGCAGTAGCCCGCGTCAACGGGATCGAGCTGGGCTACGAGGTCTTCGGCGAGGGCGAGCCGCTGGTCCTCCTGCATGGCGGTTTCGGCTCGGTCGAGATGTTCGGTCCCAACGTGGAGCTACTAGCAGCCGGCCGCCGGGTCATCGGCGTCGATCTCCAATCGCATGGTCGGTCCCCGGCCGCTGATCGCCCGATGCGGTTCGAGACGATGGCCGACGACATCGCGGCTTTGATCCGCAGCCTCGGTTTGGCACGCTCGGCGATCATGGGCTTCTCTCTCGGAGGCGCGGTCGGGTTGCGGATGGCGATCCAACACGGTGATATGGTCGAGCGCCTTGTCCTTGTTTCTACAGTCTTCAAGAGGCGCGGCTGGTTTCCGGAGATGACCGCGGCCATGGACGCGATGGGACCCGAGACGGCAGGGTTCCTGATGCAGAGCCCGATGTACCAGTCTTATCAGCAAATTGCTCCGCGGGTGGAGGACTGGCCGGTCCTCGTGCGACAGGTCACTGAAGCTATGAAGATCGAGTACGACTGGTCGGCCGCGATCCCGGGGCTTTCGATGCCCGTAATGCTCGTGGTCGGTGACGCGGATGGGATGCCACCGTCTCATGCGGTCGAGTTCTTCGGCCTTCTTGGCGGCGGCCGGCGCGACGCCAACTGGGACCGGTCCGGGATGACCCACCATCGCCTCGCC